>NZ_JAMYSA010000057.1:0-41368 GCF_040321735.1 Mesorhizobium sp. M0293 | reverse complement strand
CTCGTATGCGGCGTCGTAAAGCGCGGATTTGTTGGCCTTGGCGGTTGCCTTGAGGTCGGTGGCGAGCTTGAGCAGGTCGGTCATTGCGGTAACTCCTTTTTCGATAATCAGACCTTACGCTCTAGCGTAACCGTAGTCCAGCGCCATCTTACGCTCTGGCGTAATAAATTTAGGACTGCGGTCCTACGGCAAAGGGCAAGGGGCGATAAGCCCGTGCTGTTGCGCGCGCTCCCTCACCGGGGTCGGGGTCGGTCAGCATCACTGACCTATCGGGCTTCGGCTCGCCCTCGCCGATCACCCCCTTCGGCCACGCCGTCCGATAGGGTGCCTCGTAACCATTTGATTTCGTTGAAGAAAGGAAGGAAGCTATGACCATTCCCCAGACCAATCCCAAGACCGACGCCTTCGCCGACCTTGAGCGAGACCTCGGCGCGCTGGTCAAGAGCGAGGCGGCCCGGCCAGCCCACCCCCCGGCGTTCCGGCAGGCCCCCGCCCCGGCTACGATGTGGGGCCCCTCCAACCCGCCCGTAACCTCCCCCTTGGCGCTTTTGGCGCAGGTGGCCGACAAGGCCCATGTTCTGCAAGAGCAAATAAGAGGCCTTACGGAGGCGTTAACCGGCGACGGTGCCGGGCCGAGGACGAGGGCGGCCCCGAAATTGCCGAACGGGTTGCTGCCGGCCATCGCCTTCCTTGCCCACGAAATCGAGGAAGCGCAGGCCGAGGTTGGCCGTGCCGTAGCAGGGCTGCGGGAGCGGTTGAAATGACCGGCGAGGCCAAGCGTCGCCGCCTTGCTGCGGGCGACCTCAAGGACCCCGACGAGGAGCCCATCAGCGCGCGGGTCGTTGAAACCTGCCGCATCGGGCGAGGCGCGGACTGCTGCCGGTTCCTGACCTTCCGCAACGGCTTTCATTGCGGCAAGCACGATGAGCAACTGGCCAGCCAGATCGAGGCTCGCCGCCCCGTCATGGTCGCGCAGGGTGACAACTGCGAAGGCTTTCCCTTGGAGGTGATCTTATGAGGCCGCAGGATCGGCAGGCAACGGCCGAGCTTATGGCGGCCGGCGAGGAATACCTGATGCTGCTGGGCCGGCTCTGGCGCGGCGACATCCAAGACGTGCCCGAGGCCAAGCGCGAGCGGCTGATTGACGCGCTGGTCGAGGTCGCCAACCGCTTGGATGAGTTCCGATGAGCCGGGTGGACTTTGGGGACTTGCCGACGACGGCAAAAGTCCACCTTGACGACCAGCAGTTGGCCATGGCGGCGGCCAGGGTGCGTGTTGCCCGCACTTTGGCAGCGGCGTTTCCCAGCGAGGAGACCGCCCGCGAGCTTGCCGCCGCCATGGCCGCTTTTCAAGAACTCAGAGCGCAAGTGAGGGTCAAATGAGCGAGCGCGAGGCGATCCTGCAAAAGGCCATCGAGGATTATCTGGCGGGCGATTATCCGCACCCGAGGCACTACCGGCCGGGCAAGTGTCCGCATGGGGTTTTCTACTGGGGCGAGTGCGAGGCCTGCACGTCAAAGCATTTCGAGCGGGCGTTAGACCGCGCAAGAGCAATTAAGGAGGAGAAAGCGGCATGAGAGAGTTTGTAGGCACAATGCCGGCGCGGATCGAGGCGCTGCCACGCGACCATCGCGGCTTCCCGGTGCCATGGTTCGTGGCTTGGCAGGACGGCAAACCGCTGTTTCCGGTGCTGGACCCCGAAAAGATGCGCCAAGCGCTCAGGCACGAGAAATGCTGGGTCTGCGGCCAGCGGCTCGGGGCCTACAAGGCGTTCGTCATCGGTCCCATGTGCTGCGTCAACCGGGTGACGGCCGAGCCGCCCTGCCATCTGGAATGCGCCCAGTTCGCCGTCCTCAACTGCCCGTTCATGGCCAGCCCGCTAACCAAGCGCACAACGACGGACGACGGCACCTACAAGGGCCAGCCCATCGACAAGCCGGCCGGCATGATGATCGACCGCAATCCGGGCGTGTCGTGCATCTGGATCACCAAGTCGTTCCAGATCGAAAACCATGGCGGCAAGCCGCTGTGGCGCATCGGGCCGCCGCACAAGGTCTCGTTTTGGGCGAGGTCGCGCGTCGCGACAAGGGCCGAGGTCGAGCATTCCGTCGTCACCGGCCTGCCCATCCTGCGCAAGGTCGCCGCCCTTGACGGCCCGGCCGGCATGAAGGCGCTCGACCGTCAGATCGGCACATTCTGGGAATTGGTCGATGAGGTCGAGTTGCCCGACATCGATCTGCCGGGGCTGATGCAGGAGGCGGTGCCGTGACCGCGCTGCTGCTGATCCTGATCTTTCTTCAGCTGATTGTGCTGCACGACATCGCCGGCTTGCGGCGCGACCTGCGGAGGCTGCGGCCGTGACGCTGAACGAAACCGAGGACATTGCCCGCGCCCTGCGCGAAAAGGCGGCGAGGACGCAGGACAAGGACGGCCTGCTGCGTGACGCCGCCGAGGCGATTGACTGGCTGCTGGCCGAATTGGAAGAGGCCGAGCGCGACCTCGAAATGATGGAATGGGCCGATGACGACGAGCCCGAGGTGAAAGAGCCATGAGCATCGAGCGCCTGATCCGGGTCGAGGCCCCGCACTTCGTCGCCGCGCTGGTGTTGCAGCAAAACCCGGCCTTGCGCTGGCGCTGCGTCGAGGCCGCGCCGATCCTGAAATGGGCGATCCACAAGAGCGAGGCGCAGCTGGTCGAATATTTCCACCGCAAGGGCTGGAAGTTCGAGGAGGTGACCGCGCCATGAGCGAATTTCTCGACCGGGCGAAATCCGTCCAGGCCAAGACCACGGCCGAGACCAGCGTGTGGATCAGGCTCGATCTGCTGGAAGGTCTCATCGGCGACATCGAGGCGCTGCGCAAACAGGTGCAGCGGCTGCAACCGGGCCCCAACCGGGGCTCAATCCGGGCGATCCGCGAGGGGCTGGAAGCAAAGGAGGAAAAATCATGAGCGGCAAGTACAAGACCCACCGCCGGGCCGCCAATCGCTATCAGGCCAAAGCGGCCCGCGCGCTTAGGGACGCCAAGACCGACACCGGCCTGCACAACCGCCACGGCGGCGGTGCGCTCTTGCCCTCGCAGCTGGGCTGGGGCCAGCGCAAGGCCGACAAAAGCCGCATCACGCTGCCCAACATCTGGAGGTCCTAATGCCAGCCATGACCATTTCCCTCGATGGCGGCGAGGGCTCGTTTCCCGACCTCAAGCGCCACCAGCGCATCGTCCATATCGGCGATGGTGGCCAGCCGATCCGGGTTGCCGTGCTGGACCGCGGAATGGCCTCGGGGCGACCGAGCGTGGCCATCAGGATCGATCTGCACGACGGCACCGTCGTCATCGCCGAGACTTCCGCCCGGCTGTTCGCGAGCGCCGGGCGGATGATCACCGCCAAGTATCCAGACCTGTTCGAAGGAGATTAACCCATGCCCCCCAAATCCGAAGCCCAGCGCCGCCTGATGCAGGCAGCAGCCCACGACCCTGAGGTCGCCGCCAAGACCGGCGTTCCGGTCAAGGTCGCCAAGGAGTTTGCCGACGCCGATCCCGGCGGCAAGCTGCCGAAGAAGAAAAAGGGCCCCAGCCAGTTCGCCCTGCCACGCGACAGGAAGGGCAAGCCGTGAGCCAGCCGCTCGTCATCGACGTCTCGCATCACAACCCGCCGCCGGAGCCCAACTGGGCCAAGGTCAAAGCCGGCGGCACGGTCGGCGTGATCCTGAAAGCAACCGAGGGCACCACCTATATCGACCCGACCTTTGGGCAACGCCGCGAGGCGGCGAAGGCGGCCGGCCTGGCTGTGTCGTCCTACCACTTCCTGAAGCACGGCGACGCCCGCTGGCAGATGCTGCATTACCTCGATGTCGTGGCCCCGGCCATCGGCGAGCGCGTGGTGATCGACTACGAGGACGCCGCCTGCACCCTTGACGATCTACGCGAGGCGGTGCTGGCACTCAGGAACAACGCCGGACTCGGCCTCCAGATCACGATCTATGCCGGCGGGCTGATCAAGGGCCAGCTGGGCGACAATCACGACCGCGAGGTCTGGGACAAGGCCAACGCGGGTGACTACGGCCCGATTGCCCCCTACGCCGTGTCGGTCCTTCAAAAGATCACCAACGCCCCCGAAGACCTCTTCGGCGGCCCAACACTGGGAGAGATTTTCCATGGCAACTAAGGACATCATCGCCGCCGCCAGCGACCCGGTCTTCTACACCCGAGTGGCTTTCATCGCGCTCAAGACGGCGCAGCAGGTCGCCTCCGAGGACCCGGCGACCGCCAACCACGCCAACCGCGTCCACTATGCAGGGCTGGTCATGACCGGGCAGGACAAGGCGCTGCTGCTCGCGCTGCACCTCGTCGCGGCCAACGCCACAATTGCCCAGAACATCGAAGCCAACGGCGGTGACGCAGTGCCTGATGGCGACATCGAGTTTGTGCTTGGCTCTATCTGGGACCCTCGCGCCAACGCCTTCGCGGCGGCAACATAGAGGAGCCGGTCATGGTCGCGCGCACCGTCGTCGTTTCCAAGATCGAGCCGGCGCAGCTGTCGGTGCGCGCGGCGGCCGGCGTCGACCTCGACCTTGACATTTCTTTCGTGACGCAGGGTCGCGATCCGGTCGCCCCGGCGACGCTCAAGCCGCAGCTGGCCATTTTGAGCCGCAGCCGCTTTCGTGTTGCCGCATATGACGTTGACGACACCGGCAACGTCGTCGTGCCCGGCAGCGCCCTCACAGACGAGGTGGGCTATTCGATTGAGCTTTACCAGCGCCGGGTCGCCGACAACCCTGACGACCCGCCTGTGGCCATAGGATTGCTGGCCAAAGGCGTCCTGATGTTCGGGGCCGACGCCTATGCTCAGCTGAGCCCGCTCGCCCCGATCAATATCCCGGTCGTGATCGGCCCGCAGGGGCCTCAGGGACCGCAGGGCAACCAAGGCATTCAGGGTCCGGTCGGCCCGCCCAACGTCTTGACGGTCGGCGGCGTCGCCACCGGAGCGCCGGGCTCTGGGGCTGTGGCGATCATCACCGGTACCTCGCCGAACCAGATCATCAGTTTCGTGATCCCGCGCGGCGATGTCGGCGCTCAGGGCACCCAAGGCGCTCAGGGCACCCAAGGCATTCAGGGCATTCAGGGTGGCATCGGCCCGATGGGGCCACCGGGTGCCGACAGCACGGTACCGGGTCCAGTTGGTCCAGCGGGCGCTGATAGCACCGTACCGGGTCCAGCGGGCCCACCGGGTCCAGCGGGCGCGGATAGTACGGTGCCGGGCCCTGTCGGCCCACAGGGACCGCAGGGCGATCCCGGCCTCGATGCCATCAATCTGCTGTCGGGCACCGTCGACCCCGGTTCGGGAGTGGGTCTCGTCGGCGACTTTTACGTTAACCTCACCACCGGGTCACTGTTCGGACCTAAGGCGGCCTCGGGCACGATCTGGCCGGTGATCAAACTGACCACATACTGGTCATGAAAGGAGGTCTGAAATGGTCGCAGCGCTCATCGGACTGCTGATCACCATCCTGATTGTCGGGGTCGTGGCGGCCATCATCATCTACTGCATCAACCTGCTTCCGCTCGACCCGCCCTTCCACCAGATCGCGCGCGTGATCGTCATGCTGATCGCGGTGCTGATCGTGTTGCTGCGGGCCCTGCCTCTCCTTGGAGTGGCGATCCCCTCCTGAAAGGAAGACGACCATGCTTGGTAATTATTCGAAGCTCTACGGCTCGCTCACCGGCGGCATCATCGGCGTCCTCATCTCGCGGCTGGGCATCCCGGCCGAACTGGCGACGCCCGAAATGCAGGGCGCGGTGACCGTGATCCTGTCGGCGCTGTTCACGTTCGCGTTTCCGGCGAACAAGAAGACGTGAGGCACGGCCATGCCCGGCACTGGCGCGACGCCCATTGCCTTCAAATGGGAATGGAACATCAACACTGTGGCGGTGATCTGCGGCTTCCTCGCCGGCTTTGTCGCGTGGGGTTATACGCTCGCCGAAATCCGCACCGGGCGCGAGCAGAACGCCCAGAACATCGAGCGGCTCGCGGCGCAGAACAACGTCTTCGAAGCGCGCTTTGAGGTGATCGACCGGACGCTCACCAAAATGGACCAGACCGACTACCGGATCACCTTGCTTGAGAAGGGCCAGGATAGCGTCGACCAGCGCATCAACCGGCTGGCCGAAAACTACTCCAACCAGTTTTCGGACATGCGCACCCAGCTCAGCACGATTTCGACCCAGTTGGCGCTGACCAATCAGACCTTGCAACGGCTTGATGTTCGAGGCGAACCGAGGATCAATCAACCGGCGCAATAAATTTTGCAGAACGGAGTTGCTTCGTTCGCGCAGTGGAGCGATGTGTGCCCTACGCTCAATTCACGAGCGAAACCAGCAACTTAAAGGAAGGGCTGACATTATGACCACCGAGACCGAAACCACCGCCCCGAGCATCTTGGCCGCCATCGCCAAGGTCGCCAAGGCCCCGAAGGCACCCAAGGCCGACAAGCCGGCCAAGGCCCCGAAGGCGGCAAAGCCCGCGAAGGAAAAGCCGGCCAAGGCCGCCAAGGCGAAGCCGGCTCCCAAGCCGAGGAAGGAGAAGCCGATGACTGAGACCGCACCCGCAACCCCTGAGGTCGACCCGATTGACGCGCTGCTTGCCGAGTTCGGCTCGGTGTCTTTCGACGACAAGGACTTCCTGCGCGCCATGTTGCAGAAGGCCTATGACGCCGGCAAGAACGCCAAGAAGGCCCGCGCGCCGCGAGCCGGCGGCCCCAGCAAGGCTGAGCAGGCCGCCGAACTCCTGCGCCGCCCCGAGGGCGCAACCACGAAAGACATCCTCGACCTGACCAAATGGCCGGCGGTGTCGGTCCCGGCGATTGCCCGGTCGGCCGGCCTGACGCTCAGGCAAGAAAAGGACGGCCGGGTGACGCGCTATTTCGGCACGGCGGTCACGCCTGCCTAATTGTCGCACCCCCTCTTAGAAAACGGGCCGGCCGCCACGCCGGCCCTTTTTTTGTTCAACCGGGCTGGATATTGTGCGACTGGGAATAGGTCTGGGGACGGCTTAGAGTTTCAAGGTTTTATGCAAGGAAAACAATGCGATGTCACGCAAAATACCGGACATCTCCCCCGCAAGGGGGGAGATTGGATGTCATCGCGGTCTTCGCAAATCTTCAACGGTGAAGAAAGTGAGCGAAGCGCCAAAGCTGCCAATCTCCCTCCTTGCGGGGGAGATGGCCGGCAGGCCAGAGGGGGGTGCTGTCCCTCGACCGTCCCAAGGCTGGCGTCACTTCCCCGCCCTTCGTCCCGCCTCATACGCCCGCCTTGCCCAGACCGTCATTTCGTCGGGATCATCGAAGGCGCTGTCGGGAACGCTCCAATAGGGCATGGAGACCTGCTTGCCGTGGCGGGAGCCGGTATAGGTCCATTGCGTGCAGCCGGCGGCCTCGAATTCGGGCACGCTTTGGTCGTCTGCCTTCAGCATCAATTCGCCGCGCAGCACGATGGCGACGATGACGCCGTCGAAATAGATGCCCTTGCCGCCGAACAGTTTTCGGATGCTGACCGGGCCGAGGCCCTCGAACAGTTCGGCGATACGTTCATTGTCCATGCCGCGATCATGTCACCGGCATTTGGCCTTGTCATCGCCGCAACCAAAATCATGCTGACAGGTTGAGAGCCATCCGTTGGAGTTTTGCCATGCCGCTTTTGCTCAAAGGGTCCTGCCGCTGCAATGCCGTGCGTTTCGAGGTGGAGAGCCACACGCCGGCGCCATTCATGCTGTGCTACTGTTCGATCTGCCGCAAGCAGCAAGGCGGCGGCGGCTTCGCCATCAATCTCGGCGCCGACTACGAGACCTTGAACATCAGGGGCAAAAGGAGCCTCGGCGTCTACCGCGCCAGCATCCAGGACGATGAGCATCCGAATTGCGAGATATCGACCGGCGAACGCAATTTTTGTCGCAAATGCGGGTCGGCGTTGTGGCTCTACGATCCGACCTGGCCGGAACTGGTGCATCCCTTCGCTTCGGCGATCGACAGCGACTTGCCCATTCCGCCGAGCCGGGTGCATCTGATGCTGAAATACAAGGCGAACTGGGTCGAGCCGGTGGTTGGCAAGCACGACAAGGTGTTCGACGTTTATCCCGAGGAATCGATCGCCGACTGGCACAAACGGACAGGCATGTGGGTGGAGTAGTTTTCTTCGCCCCGTTTACGGGGAGAAGATGCCGGCAGGCAGATGAGGGGCGGTGCTAACTTTGGAGAGGCTGGCGCTGCCCTCATCCGTCACTTCGTGACACCTTCTCCCCGTAAACGGGGCGAAGGAAGATCAAGCCGAAGCGCGTGCCTCTGCCAGAGCCTTCAGATCGGCCGGCTTCAACTCGACGGATTCGCCACAGCCGCAGGCCGAACTCTGGTTTGGGTTGCTGAAGGTGAAGCCGGTGCGCAGCGTCGTCTGCTCGAAATCCATCTCGGTGCCGAACAGGAAAAGGGCTGCTTCCGGCGCCACATAGACATGGGCGCCGTCGCGCTCGATATGGTCGTCCTTGGTGTTCGGTTCGGTCACCAGATCGACCGTGTATTCCATGCCGGCGCAGCCGCCCTTCTTGATGCCGAGGCGGATGCCATGCGCGTTGTCGCGGGTGGCAACGATCTCGCGCACCCGGTCGGCGGCCTTTTCGGTCATCGTGATGACGGCGAAGCGTCCCATTCTTTTTCCTTCCATTCCATGCAGGTTCAAGGCCTGCCGAATGATTCCTCACCTAAAATGGTGAAGTTTTATGACTGGCGCAAGTGTGCCAGGCTCGACACTAGTACCAACCCACCGCGACCTGCGCCTCTTCCGACATGCGATCGGGCGACCAGGGCGGATCGAAGGTCATGTTGACCTCGACGCCGGACACGCCCTCGACGGCGCCGACGGCGTTTTCCACCCAGCCGGGCATTTCGCCGGCCACCGGGCAGCCCGGTGCGGTCAGCGTCATGTCGATCTTGACCGCGCGATTGTCCTCGATGTCGATCTTGTAGATGAGGCCAAGCTCGTAGATATCGGCCGGGATTTCCGGGTCGTAGACGGTCTTCAGCGCCGAGACGATATCGTCGGTCAGCCGCGCCAGTTCGTCGGCGGGAATCGCCGAGTCGGAAACCAGCGGGTTGATGGCTGCTTCCGGTGCGGTCTCGGTGGTGTGGCTCACATCATCCATGGTCGTCACCCAAAAAAATCATCATCCGAAGAATTTGCGCGCTTTTTCAAGCGCCTCGGCCAAAGCGTCGACTTCGGCCCTGGTGTTATACATGCCGAACGACGCCCTGCATGTGGAGGTTACGCCGAAGCGTTTCAACAGTGGCTGGGCGCAATGGGTGCCCGCGCGGACTGCAACGCCTTGCCGATCAATCACCATCGACACGTCATGCGCGTGAATACCCTGCAATTCGAACGAGATGATGGCGCCCTTGTCCGGTGCGTCGCCGAAGATGCGCAGCGAGTTGATGGCGCGGAGCCGCTCATGCGCATAGTTCTTGAGGTCGGCCTCATGGGCCGCAATGCGCTCGCGGCCGATCTTTTCCATATAGTCGAGCGCGGCGCCCAGTCCGATCGCCTGCACGATCGGCGGCGTGCCAGCCTCGAAGCGGTGTGGCGGCTCGTTGTAGGTGACGATGTCTTCCGTCACCTCCTCGATCATCTCGCCACCGCCCATGAAGGGGCGCATGCCCGCGAGAATGTCCTTCTTGCCGTAGAGCACACCGATGCCCGAGGGGCCGTAGACCTTGTGGCCGGTGAAGACGAAGAAGTCGCAGTCGAGATCCTGCACATCGATCGGCATGTGCACGGCGCTCTGGCTGCCGTCTACGAGGACGGGAATTCCACGCGAATGGGCGATCCGCACGATCTCCTTGATCGGCGTCACCGTGCCCAACGCATTCGACATCTGCGTGATGGCAACGAGCTTTGTCTTGCTGGTCAGCCGCTTCTCGAATTCCTCGATGTGGAAGACGCCGAGATCGTCGACCGGCACCCAGACCAGCTTGGCGCCCTGCCGCTCGCGGATGAAATGCCAGGGAACGATGTTGGAGTGGTGCTCCATGATCGACAGCACGATCTCGTCGCCCTCGCCGATGTTGGGCATGCCATAGCCATAGGCGACCGTGTTGATGGCCGAGGTCGTGTTCGAGGTGAAGACGATGTTGTCGGTGCTCGGCGCGTTGAGGAAACGGCGCACCGTTTCCCGCGCCTTTTCATACGCGTCGGTCGCCGCATTGGAGAGGAAATGCAGGCCGCGATGGACGTTGGCGTATTCCTGGGAATAGGCGTGCTGGATCGTATCCAGCACCACCTGTGGCTTCTGTGCCGAGGCGCCATTGTCGAGATAGATCAGCGGCTTGCCATAGACTTCCCGCGACAGGATCGGGAAATCGCGGCGGATCGCTTCGACGTCGTAGAAATCTCCGATCTTGCCCGGCGCGTTCATCACTTCACCCGTGTGCCACAAACCAGCCGTCGAGCCGCGCTTCCAGCGCCTCGACGATCGTCTCGTCGTCCAGTTCCTCGATCACCTCGGCGACGAATGCCTTGACCAGCAACCCCCGCGCGGTCTTCTCGTCGACCCCGCGTGCCATCAGGTAGAACAAATGGTCGTGGTCGATCTCGGTGACGGTCGCGCCATGGCCGCAGATGACGTCGTCGGCGAAGATTTCAAGCTCGGGCTTGGTCGAGAACTCGCCGTCGTCCGACAGCAGCAGCGTGTTGCAGGCCATCTTGGCGTTGGTCTTCTGCGCGTACTGGTGGACGTTGATGCGGCCCTGGAAGACGCCGCGCGCCTTGCCCGTCACCACGTTGCGTATCACTTCCGTCGAGGTCGTATGCGGCACGGCATGATCGAGCACCATGGTCACGTCGGTGTGGGTGTCGCCGGCAAGCAGGTTGATGCCGCGCAGCTTGAAATCGGCGCCTTCACCCGTCGTCCTGACCACGATCTCCTGGCGCACGAGCTTGCCGCCGGCGTTCATGACGAACAGGGTCAGTTTGGCATTCTTGCCGATATGGGCCTTGAACTGCGCCAGATGCGTTGCGGTTTCCGGCTGCTCCTGGACGATCAGCCACGTCACCTCGGCGCCCTCGCCCAGCACCAGCTGGCTGACCGAGCTGACCAGCGCAGCGCCGTCACCCGCCTGACGCTCGACGATGACCACCTTGGCGCCAGCGCCGACACGCACCGGTAGGCGCACATGAGTCTGGCCACCGGCCTGCAAATTCTGCAGTTCGATCGGCTTTTCCAGTTCAGTGCCATCGGCGATGTCGACAAAATATCCGTCGGCGACGAACGCCGTGTTCAGCGCGCCGATGGCGTCATCGCTGCCGTAGGGATCGAGCCCTGGCGCGATGCTGCCATCAAGCAGCTTCTCCGACAGAGGCTGGAAGGCGACGCCTTCGACCGCCGGCATCTTCGCGTCGGACTTGCCGTTCAGGATCGACACCACAGCAGAACCGTCGACGATCGGTGCAATGGCCCTGGCCATGGCGGCCGGGTCGAAGCCGGGCACCGCATTCAACAGCCGGCGCAGGTCGGTGTAATGCCAGGATTCGACACGCCGCGTCGGCAGGCCGTGCTTGATCGCCTCGATAGCGTCGTCGCGCTTCAGCATCACCGCGCCGTCGCCCGGCAGCAGCGACAGCCGGTCGCCGAACGCGTCGATCAACGCTGTTTCGGCCTGCGTCCGCTGCGGTTGTGTGTGCATATTCATCAATCTGCCCTCTGGCATCTCACGCGGCTTCGCCGATCACGCCGGCATAGCCGTTGGCCTCAAGATCAAGCGCCAGCGACTTGTCGCCCGACTTGATGACCTGGCCCTTGTAGAGCACGTGCACGCTGTCCGGCACGATGTGTTCGAGCAGGCGCTGGTAATGGGTGATGACCAGAAACGCGCGGTCCGGTGCGCGCAAAGCATTGACGCCGTCGGACACGATCTTCAGCGCGTCGATGTCGAGGCCGGAATCGGTCTCATCGAGCACGCACAGCCTCGGCTCCAGCAACTTCATCTGCAGGATCTCGGCGCGCTTCTTCTCGCCGCCGGAGAAGCCGACATTGAGCGGCCGCTTCAGCATTGCCATGTCCATGCTGAGCGAGGCGGCGGCTTCCTTCACCCGCTTCAGGAATTCCGGAATCTTCAACGGCTCTTCGCCGCGCGCCTTGCGCTGCTCGTTCATCGCAACTTTCAGGAATTCCATGGTCGCCACGCCCGGTATCTCCATCGGATACTGGAAGGCGAGGAAGATGCCCGACGTGGCACGCTCGGCCGGATCCATTTCAAGGATCGACTGGCCGTTGTAGAGGATATCGCCCTCGGTCACCTCATAGTCCTCGCGGCCGGCGAGGATGTAGGACAGCGTCGATTTTCCCGAGCCGTTCGGTCCCATGATGGCAGCAACCTCGCCGGCTTTCACCGTCAGGTTCAAGCCGCGGATGATCTCGGTGCCATCATCGACGATGCGGGCATGCAGGTTTCTGATTTCAAGCATTCTTTTGTTTCCTGAATATTTATCCGGTCAGCCGACCGAGCCCTCAAGCGAGATTCCGATCAGCTTCTGCGCTTCGACCGCGAACTCCATCGGCAACTGCTGGATGACATCCTTGACGAAGCCGTTGACGATCAGGGCGATCGCTTCCTCCTCGGGGATGCCGCGCTGCATGACGTAGAACTTCTGATCCTCGGAAATCTTCGAGGTCGTGGCTTCATGCTCGAACTGCGCCGTCGAATTCTTGGCTTCCATGTAAGGCACAGTGTGCGCGCCGCACTGGTCGCCGATCAGCAGACTGTCACAGTTGGTAAAGTTGCGGGCGTTGGTCGCCTTGCGGTGCGCCGAGACCTGGCCGCGGTACGTGTTCTGCGAGAAGCCGGCGGCGATACCCTTGGAGATGATGCGGCTCGACGTGTTCTTGCCGAGATGGATCATCTTGGTACCGCTATCGACCTGCTGATAGCCGTTCGACACGGCGATCGAATAGAATTCGCCGCTGGAATCGTCGCCGCGCAGGATGCAGCTCGGGTATTTCCAGGTGATCGCCGAACCGGTCTCGACCTGCGTCCACGAGATCTTCGAGCGATGGCCACGGCAGTCGCCGCGCTTGGTGACGAAATTGTAGATGCCGCCCTTGCCCTCGGCGTCGCCGGGATACCAGTTCTGCACCGTCGAATATTTGATCTCGGCATCGTCGAGCGCCACCAGTTCGACGACGGCAGCGTGAAGCTGGTTCTCATCGCGCTGCGGCGCCGTGCAGCCTTCGAGATAGGAGACGTAAGCCCCCTCCTCGGCGATGATCAGCGTGCGCTCGAACTGGCCGGTGTTCTTCTCGTTCATGCGGAAATAGGTCGACAGCTCCATCGGACAACGCACGCCCTTGGGCACGAAGACGAAGGAGCCGTCAGTGAACACGGCGGAGTTCAGCGTGGCGTAATAATTGTCGGAGGTCGGCACGACCGAGCCGAGGTATTTCTTCACCAACTCGGGATGCTCGCGGATGGCTTCCGAGATCGAACAGAAGATGACGCCGGCCTGCGCCAGCTCTTTCTTGAAGGTGGTGACGACCGATACGGAATCGAACACGGCATCGACGGCGACGCGGCCCGATTTGTAGACATTGTCGCTGACTTCCTCGAGCTCGGAAGCGTCGGTCTTCTGCACGCCGGCGAGGATTTCCTGTTCCCTCAACGGAATGCCGAGCTTCTCGTAGACCTTCAGCAGTTCGGGATCGACATCGCTCAGCGACGTCGGACCGGGCGTGCTCTTCGGCGCCGCGTAATAGTAGATGTCCTGGAAATCGATCTTCGGGTAGTGGACGCGCGCCCAGGTCGGCTCGTCCAGCGTCAGCCAACGGCGATAGGCTTCCAGACGCCATTCCAGCATCCAGGACGGCTCGTCCTTCTTGGCCGAAATGAAACGGATGATGTCTTCGCTGAGGCCCTTGGGGGCCTTGTCCATCGCGATTTCGGTCTGGAATCCGTATTTGTATTGGTCGACGTCGATCTTTCGGACCCGATCGATCGTGTCCTGCACAGCAGGCATATGCGTTCTCCATCCACGCCGGGGTCAAGGCCCGACAGTTTTCAAACTATGGCACCGCCGAATGAACGCCAGGAAGCGCTCGCGGCAGCGTAAGTTCCATATAGTGCGTCGCGACCGGAAATTCACCCGGCCAATATGAAAACGCACGGCTCTACCAGGCCGAATGGCCCAAATACATTTTCCTGAAGCATCGGATTTTCCCGAAAACCGCTACGCACTTTTCGGTCCGATGCTCCCAACCGCTCACGCGGCCTTTTCTCTATCCGCCCTACGTGCGGCAATTCCCGCAAGCGCGGCGCGGAACAATTCAATGTCCTGCGCGCCGGTCGCTGAACCGATCGACACGCGCAAGGCGCCAAGACTGTCACCGTATCCCATGGCTTTCAGCACATGGCTCGGTCCGACCTTGCCCGACGAACAAGCGGAGCCGGCCGATAGCGACACACCCGCCAGATCGAAGGCGATCTGCGCGGTTTCGGCCTTGACGCCCGCAATAGCGAAGAATGTCGTGTTGGCAAGCCTTGGCGCACCAGTTCCGAAGATTTCCACGTCCGGCACCAGCGTTTTCACGATGGCCTCGATCTCATCGCGGCGCTGTCGCACGGCATCCATGGCCTGCAATCCAACCAGGGCCCCGCGTGCGGCCGCGCCAAAACCGGCAATGGCGGCGAGGTTTTCGGTGCCACCGCGATGGCCCTTTTCCTGGCCACCGCCATTGATCAGCGGCTTCGGCATCATCAGATCGGAGGCGGCGACGATGGCGCCGACGCCTTTGGGGCCGCCGACCTTGTGCGAAGACAGAATCAGATAATCGGCGTAACCCGCTGACATGTCGATCGAAACGCGGCCCGCAGCCTGGACGGCGTCGACGACGAGGATGCCGCCCGCCGCCTTAACAATTTCGGCGATACGATCGATCGGCTGGATGACGCCGGTCTCGTTGTTGGCGGCGTGGATGGCGACCAGCGGCAGGCCGTCGGCCTTGTCATGCTCGCCAAGCGCAGCCGCCAAGGGGCCGAGATCGGCGATGCCGTTGGCATCGACACCGATCCGCGTCACCTGTGCTGCCGGGAAGCGCCCGCCGTTCAACAGGCAGGGATGGTCGGCCCCGGACACGTAGAGCCGGCTCATGCGCACAGCACCGCGTCCCATCTGCCAGTCGGGCGAAAGCAGCGTCGACGCGGCTTCCGTCGCGCCGGAGGTGAACACGACATGCTCTGACTTGGCGTTGACCAGCGCCGCCACGTCACGCCTTGCGTTCTCGATCAGGCGCCGTGCAGCGCGCCCCTCGGCATGAACCGACGACGGGTTGGCAGAGACATCGAGCGCCGCGACCATAGCCTCGCGCGCCGCGGCAAGCAGCGGCGCACTGGCATTATAGTCGAGATAGGCGCGTATTGCGGCCATTTTCGTCCAGTTGGTCCCGTTAGAAGCCATTCCGCCGACGTATCGCGTTATTTCCTTGAAATTCCAAGGCGAGCCGTCCTATTTACGCGGCTTGCGGCGCGGGTGGCCCGGCTCGGTGTCTTGCCACTCAGTTTTGAACAATTCTAAACTAGCTTCTAAGAAGACGCTCGCCCTGCGTCAAGGCCAGAGGAAGACACGTTCCGGGCGCCGCGCATTCGTACGCAAGTGGAGTATTTTATGCCTGAGGTCATTTTCACCGGTCCTGCCGGCCGCCTGGAGGGTCGCTACCAGCCTTCCAAGGAAAAGAGCGCGCCGATTGCCATCGTCCTGCACCCGCACCCCCAGTTCGGCGGCACGATGAACAACAAGATCGTCTACGACCTCTTCTACATGTTCCAGAAGCGGGATTTCACCACGCTTCGCTTCAATTTCCGCGGCATTGGCCGCAGCCAGGGCGAATTCGATCACGGCACCGGCGAATTGTCGGATGCCGCCGCAGCTCTGGATTGGGTGCAGTCGCTGCATCCGGATTCCAAGAGTTGCTGGGTCGCCGGTTACTCCTTCGGCTCCTGGATCGGCATGCAACTTTTGATGCGCCGGCCGGAGATCGAAGGTTTCATCTCGATCGCGCCGCAGCCCAACACCTATGATTTCTCGTTCCTGGCGCCCTGCCCGTCATCGGGCCTGATCATCCATGGCGATGCCGACAAGGTGGCGCCACCGAAGGATGTGCAAGGCCTGGTCGACAAGCTGCACACGCAAAAGGGCATCACCATCACGCAGAAGACCTTGCCCGGCGCCAACCATTTCTTCTCCAACGACGCCGACCTGTTGCTCGAGGAGTGCGCTGATTATCTCGACCGCCGGCTGGCCGGTGAATTGTCGGATCCGCGGCCGAAGCGGCTGCGATAAGCAAAGGACGAAGCGGCGATGTACGAGCCTCCTCATTTCAGGGAAACGCGGCCGGAGATCTTGCACGGGTTGATCCGGGCGCATCCGCTGGGCCTGTTAATTTCCAACGGGCCCGAGGGGCCGGTCGCCAACGCCATCCCGTTCCTGTTCGACGCCGACGTCGAGCCGAACGGCAGGCTGCGCGCGCATCTGGCGCGGGCCAACCCGCAATGGCGACTGCTGGCCGAAAATCCGGCTTCACCGGTGCTGATCGTCTTCCAGGGCAGCGATGCCTATGTGACGCCGTCCTGGTACGAGACCAAGCGCGAGACCGGCAAGGTGGTGCCGACCTGGAACTATGCCATCGTGCAGGTTCGCGGCACCGTCAAGGTTATCGATGACCAGGACTGGCTGGCGCAGCAGATCGCCGATCTGACGGCGTCGCAGGAAGGCGCTCGCCAAGCGCCCTGGGCAGTGACCGACGCGCCAGAGCCGTTCATCCAGTCGCAGATCAAGGGCATTATCGGGCTGGAAATCGAGATCAGCGAAATCCACGGCAAGTGGAAGGTCAGCCAGAACCGGCCTGTGGCCGATCGCGTCGGCGTTGCGCAGGGGCTCGAAAGCGAAGAGCGCTCGTCGCCCGACATGGCCGGCCTGGTGAGATCCTACGGCGGTCTGGAAGGAAATTAAGCTTCGGCCAAAACCGAGCGCTCAGGCCTTCCGTCTCGGCCCGACCAGCCGAAACGTTGCTTTGCGCGCCGGCAATCCCGATGGCATCGGGCGAAAGATGAAGCCGAGCCGGGCAAAGACCAGCCCGCAGGCCAGCGCGAAGGCGCAGCCAAGGCCGAAGCCTGCTACCGTGTCGCTGGGATAATGCACGCCGACGAAGACCCGCGTCGAGGCGATGCAGGCCGTGATCGCCAATGCGATGTACCAGCGCCTTGGAAACAAAAGCAGAGCGACCCCGAACACCGCACCCATCGTCGTAGCATGGCCGGACGGGAAGCCGGCGAAGCGCGCATCAAAGGCGAAAGGATGCAAGGCCAGCACACCAAAATCGCCGAAATAGAGCGGACGAGCCCGACCGATCGCGTATTTCAGCAGATTGACGGCGAGGCCGGATAGGCCTGCGGCGCTCAGCACGAGGAAAGCCAGGCAGGTCCAGTTGTAGGCGAGCATCAGCGAGCGCCTTGAAAGGCTTCGCCAATCCGTCAAATTGGCGGCGACGAGCACAATCGCCGACGGAATGAGATACCAGCCGCCCAGGCCGAATTGCGTGAAAAAGTCGGCAAGACGAGCAAATCTCGCTGACCACTGGCCATGCAGCAATCCAGCCGGTGTGTCGAGGCGAACAAACGCTGCTGCCGTCAGCAAAACCCAGACCAGCACCCAGACCGACCACAAAATGTTCGGGTATCTGGCCGGACGGATGGCAAAGCGCCTCTTGGCGATCTGTATCGTATCGCGAAAATTGTCCAGGGATCGACGCCCTATCCCAAGGAGCAGGCTGGAAACGCAGGGGCGCGATTTCACCAGCATTGGAAATTCGACCCCATTGTTGCCGTCATGGGCATCGACGAGCGATCATTTGGCCACACGATAGAGGCCGAGCGACAGTTTGTCTCCCGACGAATAGTTGAGCCCGTCGATCTGGGCAACGCGGTTCGCCGACTTGCCTTGTGCCGCCAGCAGCCCATTCAATTTCTGCTCGTCGCCGACCTGCGCCAGGGCCAGCGCACAGGCCGGGTCGCCAAGCAGATGTCTGGCGACGCCATCGACATCGGTCAGAACCGTTTTCGTGCCGACAAGGAACACCAGGCTCGGCTCGTGATATTCCGCCGAGGCGAGCACCGTGGTGTCGCAAGGTCGGTTGGCGCGGACCGCCGCCTCGATTGCCGGGCTCAGCCAGATCGGCTTCAGCGAAGGCGCGATGACGCCGAACAGCAAGCCATAGGTGATGCCGGCGCAGACCGCGATGGCGCCGATGCGGCGCAGCGGCACTTGCAGCTCCCTGGAAAAAGCGAAGTAGCCCGCCGCCAGTGCTGCCGCGGCTGCCGGAATGCTCCACCAGGAGAAGGTGCCGGTGAGGTAGATCGGCGCTCCGATGCAGACTACCGCCAGGCCGAGGCTGACCACGACCAGTCCGAATGCTGTCGACCACCACAACCAATTCTGCCAGCGCTTGAGCGGGGCATTCGCCTCCTGTGGCGACAACGTCAGCAGCCAGCCGATCAGCAGCGCCATGCCGGGATAGGCCGGCAGGACATAGTGCGGCAGCTTGGTCGGGATCAACTCGAACACCAGCCAGAACGGAATGTACCAGGCGAGGCAGAAACGCAGCCGCGGATCGTCGCGCAACCGGTTGAGGGCCTGAAGGCCGGCGCCGACCGCGATCAAGCCGAAGGGCCACATGAACAGCGAATAGGTCAGCATGTAGAAACCGGGCGGCAGGCCGTGCGACTCCTCACCCGACGCGACCTTGGCCACCATGTCCTTGCCGACGGCATCCTGCAGAAAGGCGCCACCGCTCTTCCAGGTGATGAGCGCGACCCAGGGCAGCACGATAAGGAGCACCAGAGCGACGCCGCGCACGAGCTTCAGCTTCAGGATCCAGCGCCAGTCGCGCTCGAAGGCGAACAGCGCGGCAACCGTGAGCACAGACAACAGCGGGGCGACAGGCCCCTTGATAAGAATTCCCAGCCCTTGAGCCGCCCAGAAAATCCATGGCAGGTGGGCGGCTACCGGTTCCTTGCGGCGCGCTGCCAGGTAAATCTGGGCGAGCGCGCCTTGGGCCGCCACGCAGCAGGCCAGCAGCATGGCGTCGGTCTTGGCGTCGCGGCCCTCGAAGGCGGTGGCGAAGATCGTCGCCATCATCAGGCCGGCGGCGAGACCTGCATTGGCTCCGAAGAGCTTCGTGCCCGTCCAGGCGATGCCGACGACGGCCAGGGCAATGCCAAGCATGGAGACGAGGCGGTAGACCCAGATCGGCGCCGCCGCCCCCTCGCCGCTCAGCGCCACGGCCGCCGATTGCAGCCAGTAGATGCCGATCGGCTTCTTGTAGCGCGAGGCATCCTGAAAACGGATGTCGACATAGTCGGAGGTTTCGACCATCTGCTTGGTGGCCTGGATAAAACGGGATTCGTCGCGGTCGACGGGTGGAAGGCTCGCCAGTCCGCTGAAAGTCATCAGCACGCTGAACAGAAAGAGAAAGAGATAGTTCCTGTTCATCGCGGAGCTTTCCGGATCTGATCTGCGGGATGGCCCCGTCGCGGCGCTTCAGGCCCTGCCCCTGCGCGGCGCCTCAATACGCCAGCCAAAACGGCGAAGCAAGGATTCGCAACGCCATCCGCTTGGGCCGCAAAACCGGAAACCACTTTTGCTGATCGCGAGTTCTTTGTTGAAGCGCGATCAGACGCAAAACCGGAAACCACTTTTGCTGATCGCGAGTTCTTTGTTGAAGCGCGATCAGGTGCAAAACCGGAAACCACTTTTGCTGATCGCGCTTGGATGCTAAACGCCCGCGTTCATGCACATCCGAGCCACAGCGGCCGGGCGCTTTCGGGAAAGAAACAATGTCCGCCTTCAAATCCGATTTCCTGCGCACGATGAGCGAGCGCGGTTTCATCCACCAGACTTCGGATGATGCCGGCCTCGACAATATCTTCGCCAAGGAGACGGTGACGGCCTATATCGGCTTCGACGCCACCGCCAAGAGCCTGCACGCCGGCTCGCTGATCCAGATCATGATGCTGCACTGGCTGCAGCAGACCGGTCATCGGCCGATCGCGCTGATGGGTGGCGGCACCTCGATGATCGGCGATCCGTCGTTCAAGGACGAGGCGCGCAAGCTTCTGACCCCGCAGGACATCGACGACAATCTCGCCGGCATCCGCCGCAACTTCATGCCGTATCTCAAATTCGGCAGCGGTCCGAACGACGCGATCATGGTCAACAACGCCGACTGGCTGATGGAGATCAACTACGTCAATTTCCTGCGCGACGTCGGCCGTCACTTTTCCGTCAACCGCATGCTGGCCTTCGATTCCGTCAAGCTCCGGCTCGATCGCGAGCAGTCGCTGTCGTTCCTCGAATTCAACTACATGATCCTGCAAGCCTATGATTTCGTCGAGCTTTACAAGCGTCTCGGCTGCCGCCTGCAGATGGGTGGCTCCGACCAGTGGGGCAACATCATCAACGGCATCGATCTCGGCCACCGCATGGAGAACGCGCAGCTTTATGCGCTGACCACGCCGCTGCTCACCACGTCGTCGGGCGCCAAGATGGGCAAGTCGGCCTCGGGCGCGGTCTGGCTCGATGCGGAGATGCTGAGCCCCTATGAATTCTGGCAGTACTGGCGCAACACCGAGGATGCCGACGTTGCCCGCTTCCTGAAACTCTACACGACATTGCCGCTGGACGAGGTCGCACGGCTCGAGCGGCTCGGCGGGTCCGAAATCAACGAGGCGAAGAAAATCCTCGCCACCGAGATCACCGCCCTTCTGCACGGCCGCGCAGCCGCGGAGCAAGCCAGCGGCACGGCACGCAAGACGTTCGAGGAAGGCGCACTCGCCGAATCGCTGCCGACCGTCGAGGTTGACAAGGCAGCGCTCGAAGCCGGTGTCGGTATCCTGTCGCTGCTCGTCACCGCCGGACTGGCGGCGTCGAACGGCGAGGCGCGACGGCATGTTCAAGGTGGTGCCGTGCGCCTGAACGACGAGCCGGTCAGCGACGAGCGCCGACTGGTGACCTCCAAGGATTTGAGCCCGGAAACCGTCGCAAAGCTGTCTCTGGGAAAGAAAAAACACATTCTGGTGCGGCCGGTCTGACCGGAGCCTGATCTATCCCGACCGCCTCTTAGGTGTACGGTTTAATTTTCCCACAAGAGTCTATCCAGATGTAAAAAGGATCATTTTGGAAAGACTCTTCACCCGTCGGAGTAAGGAAACGCAGCTTGAAATTCACGGTAACAATTTTTGCCGTATAACCTGACACCACGGTCCACCAATCCGGCGGAAATACGGGCTCGCGCGGACCGTCAAAGCGACCGATGCGACAGCAGTTTGGGTTTTTCTTAACAAAATCAGAAGCGTCTTCGTAGTTGACGATCGTTACATTTGAATAATCGGTAGACTTGTCTGCATAACTCAGAAGAATTCTTCCTCTCTCCTGAGTAAGTTCGACAAGTTTTGGAAGCTCCGCAACGGCAGCCGCCAAGAGCTCGTCATCCGACAGGAACTTGCGCTGCGCAAAGCAGAAATTGGATGCGTTGAGTGACCCGCTGGCGATGACCAGGAGTGCGGCACCAGCGCCCAGTGCAATCAAAATCTTGGCTGACATCGTCACCGGTCGCGCCTCACCGGTACTCGAAGATCGACCTGAATATTCCAGGCGCGATCACCGACAGCGGATTGATGTCCAGCACCGGCTTGTTGGCATTGCCCTTGAGCCGGTAGGTAACACCGATCAGGCCGCGGTCGCGGCCGTTGCCGAGCAGCGCGCCAACGATGGGCAATTCGCCGAAGATGCGATTGAGGCCATAGACCGGCATGAACGTGCCGGTCATGTCCATGTTGTTGTTCTGGTCGTAGAGCGTGCCCTGGAATGTCGTGCCGATGCGCGGACCGCGCAGCACGCCATTGGCCAGTTTCAGATAGCCGCTGCCCTTGTCGATCTCGGCGTAACCGCGTTCGAACTTCACCCGCGACGTGTCCAGCTTGCCCTTGACCGCCTGATTGAGGCTGCGGTTGTCGCCGGCCGGCGTGGTCGAAACGATGGAGGCCAGCTTCGGTTCGTTGACCACGAAAAAGTTGCTGGTGTCGACCTTGCCCTTCAGCGATCCATCGCTCGGCCCCGCCAGCGCCAGGGTGATCGTTCCGCCTTCCATATGCTCGTAGATGTTGAGGAACCTCAGAATGGCGCCGGCGGCCGCGGAGTGCATGTTGCGCTCGCGCCGGCCGGCACCGGGTGTGTTGCTGATGCTTATGGCGGCACCCGAACTTGCCGTGGCGCTGACTTTCAGCCCGTTCACCCGCGAACCGGCCGCGCTGTAGTCAAGTTTCAAATTGGACAATTGCTCGTCGTGGAAGCCGGTCAGCTGATCGACATCGGCGCTGACGGAAATGGCGTCGGAACCGGTAGTCTTGGTTGCCGTGTCGACATCCGAGGTGAACTGCTTGATGAGCGAGCGGGCGTCCAGCGCATTGCCCGATATGTCGACCGCATAACCCTTGCCGGATCGTTTCACCGACACCGCGACATCGTCGCCCCTGTTCAAGGTGACCTTGCTGAACCGCGCCGACGACAAGGCGCCATTGACCAGCACGATGCTGCCGTCGATGGAGAAACTCTTTCCGTCGAGGTTGAAGTCGGACAGCGTCGTCGTATCGCCGGCCTTGGTCATGACGAATGTGACATTGGCGGGGACCCCCGCGCCCTTGCTCCAGCCCGCCCAGGGAATGTCCAGCCTGGCATTGGTCAGGTCGGCCGAGACGTTCTGGTCGCCGCTGCCGTTCTTGTCGATCGCGACCTTCACCGTTCCGCCAAGCAGCGGCTTCAGGCCGGGCATTGCAGCGGCACGGATCTTGTCGTCGAGCACCAAAGCCACCTTGCGGCTGCGCGCCGGCCCGTCATCCCTCAACGGCTCGATCAGATCGAGTTCGGCCGGAATCCCGTTCAGCGATGCCTTGGCGGAGATCACAGCCTTTTCCGGGTCGACCGTGATCGAACCGTCGGCATCAGTCACGGTCTGCCCCTCGAACGGCTTGGCCAAGGACATGCCGGTGTAGTCGAGCGACACCAGCCAATCGAGCTTTGAGGAGTCGACGCCGGTCTGCAGCGGAATGTCCGCCTTGACGTGGCCGGTAACGCTGCCCGACAGCTCTTCCGGCAGAATGCCAACATGGCGCATGGCGTTGATCGGCTCGTAGGATGCAAGTTCGGCAACAGCGGACGCGTCGCCGTCGACGTCGATGTCGAGCGCGCCGACGACCGGCGGGCGGTTGGCCGCCTTGACCGTCAGCGTGCCGTTGCTGGCTGCCACGGTGCGACCGCTGGGCATATAGACGGTGCCCGAGGACAGTGAGATATCGACATCGTTGCCGTGGAAGCCGACGACGCCAACCGCGTCGCGTATCGGCGGGATGCGGCCGGCCGTGTCGAAGCGCGATCCCTCGATCTGGAAGCGGCCGAACACCTCATCGGCGGAAAGCGGCACGCCGTTGCCCAAGCGGCCCGGCACGACCTGGAACTGGAGGTTGGCGTCGACGACGCGGCCGCCGAACAGATTGGCCAGCACCCACAGCCGGGCGTTGCGCGCTGAAAACCACGGCCAAAGCTGCTTGACGTGAGAAACCTGCATATCGTGGATGTTGAACGCAAGATTGATCCCCGGCGCCTTGCCCTCGACGAAGGCCACGGCAGCGGTGCCAAGCACCTCGCCGGAGGCGGCGGACCGAAGCGCGATCTGCTCGGCGACCAGTCTGTGGCTCACCGTGTTGTAGACACCGGCAATCCGCGCAAGGAAGGTGAGCGCCGGCTCAGGCGACTCCGAAGGTGCAAGCGACGAACCGTCGCTGGTCAGGTCGTAGCGATAGGAGGGTTCCTCACCCGACGCTCCGGTTGCCGGCTTCGGCCCGATCGAACCGGCGAAATCGAATGTCGACCGGCCGGTCTTCAGCAGCAATCTGTCGACCTGGACCTTGTTGCTGCCGGCAACAAGTGTAGCATTGAGATCGACGTCAGCCGGCAACAGCCCGCGTGTGCCGAGATCGAGGATGGAACCCGTCGACGACAAAAGGGCCATCAGCCGCGATGCATTCACCCCCGATCCTTCCGATCCCGTCAGCTTCAGCGCGACCGCGCCCAACTTGCCGGCAGCGGCCGTGAGGTCGCCGGCATCCGCCAGATCGATGCTGGCATCCAGCGCCGTGACGCGGTGTGCCGCGATATCGCGGGTGGCTGAGGCAGCAACTGTAACCGTCCTGCCGTCGACATCCGCCTCGGATGAAAACTGCATGCCGCCCGGTCCCGATTGCACGACGGTGGCGTCGGTTATCTTGACGAGCTTGATCGTTCCGGTTTCGGGCAGCACGAATTCGACATTGCGAAGATCGATCTGGCGCAGCGAATCTTCCCGCACGGCATCGAGTGCGCGGTTGACGTTTCCGAACACCGCATTGGACAGCTTCTCCGGATCGATGAGGCCGTCCGCATTGCGCAGGGTCGTGGTCCAGTCGCCGCCGGATGGCATCGCCGCCACGACGATGCGGGCATCGGAAATCCTGGCGCTGGTCAGCCGCACCTCCCCCCACAGCAGCGGAAACAGACGCACGCCGAAACGCACCCGGCCGGCATCGGCCATCGGCTTGCCGTCAGAGGTCTTCAGGCTGACGTCGCTGACCTGCAAGGCAATGAAGCTCGATCCGTCAAGGGTGATGCGGGCAGGCCCGACCGCGACATTGACATCGACACCGGCCAGTTTCTCGAGAGCCGCTTCCGCTTCCGTCCGAAGCCGTTCGGAGCCGACGCCTGACGCACCGATGAGATAGACGACGACTGCCGCCAACAAGACGAGGCTGGCGAAACCGGCGAATGCCCTTGCCAGGATACGAAAGCCGCGTCCGATCCGCGCCTGGCCGAGCGGCGGCACGCGGCAGGCGGACGGAAAGGCCCCCAGGTCGGTGATCTCAT
Source organism: Mesorhizobium sp. M0293 (assembly GCF_040321735.1). NCBI lineage: Bacteria > Pseudomonadati > Pseudomonadota > Alphaproteobacteria > Hyphomicrobiales > Phyllobacteriaceae > Mesorhizobium > Mesorhizobium sp. M0293. The sequence goes on along the minus strand of NZ_JAMYSA010000057.1, from coordinate 16,338 downwards.
CACGCCTGAACCTGATCTTCTCGTGCTGCGGTTGCTCCTGATCCACGCAATTTTCCGTTGTACGAACTCGATCGTGGACGAATCCCCGCTCGACACTATATCGGTGAGGCTTCGCGCGTAACCACAAACAAGGGCATCGGTATGGCTGACCTCGACGTAGGCGATCTTGCGCCGCAATTCGATCTGCCGCGGGACGGCGGCGGATCACTCAGCCTTGCCGCATCCTCCGGCAAGCCCATTGTGCTCTATTTCTATCCGCAGGACGACACAACAAGCTGCACGCAAGAGGCGATCAGTTTTTCGCAGCTGAAGCCGGAGTTCGAGAAGGCCGGAGCCGTGGTGATCGGCCTGTCGCCCGACAGCGCCAAGAAGCATGACAAGTTCAAGTCGAAATACGATCTCACCATCGACCTTGCCGCCGACGAGGAGCGCAAGGTGATCGAAGCCTATCATCTGTGGGTCGAGAAATCGATGTATGGCCGCAAATACATGGGCGTCGAGCGCGCGACGTTCCTGATCGGCCGCGACGGGCGGATCGCTGGGATTTGGCGCAAGGTTCGGGTCAAGGGCCATGCCGAGGAAGTGCTCGAGGCCGTTCGTGCGCTTTAAGGTTTACCGGCACGGCTGGCGCGCCCCCACAACCTTATACCCGCTTGACGGGCAATCGCCGCCGGCAAGCCGGCACCACAAGCCTTTGTTAACCTTAATAATGTGTAGTCAAGCTGTCGTTGTGTCGTAAACGAAAGCTTGGTCCCGTGAACGCAACCGGTCAGTCAGCAGTCTTCGGCAGGCGCAAGGAGCCCCATACGGTCATCATCGCGCGGGGCAACGAGATCCGGCACTTTACGATCCGACCCTGGTTCGCGGCCTTTATCGGCTCGGCGCTGGCCGCCATTGCTATCGGCTACCTCATGGCCACCTCCTATCTTGTGCTGCGCGACGACCTGATCGGCGCCACCACGGCGCGGCAGGCGCGCATGCAGCAAGCCTATGAAGATCGCATTTCGGCGCTTCGCGCCCAGGTCGACCGCATCACCAGCCGCCAGTTGCTCGACCAGCAAGTGATGGAAACCAAGGTCAGCGAACTGCTTGAACGCCAGAGCCAGCTGAGCCAGCGTCACGGTCGGCTTGGCCCGCTGCTCGAACGCGCCGAGAACGAAGCCGGCGCGGCGCCGGCCGAAGATCCGGCTGCGGTTGCGAAGCCGGACAAACGCGCCGAAGTGACCGGCAGCATCAAGGAACCCGCGCCGAATTATACGGTCGCCAGCCTGAGCGCCGACCTCGGCGCCGGCGACACCAGGCCGTTCTCGCTGTGGTCGACCCGCTCCGATCCATTGCCCAACGATTCAGCCGCCGATCGTGCCGACAAGCTCTTCGTCTCGATCAACCAGTCGCTGAAATCCATCGAGAACGAGCAACTGACCCGCATCAGCACGCTTGCCGACAACGCCTACAAGAGCGCCGATGCCATCACCCAGGCGCTCGAGGCGGCAGGACTGCCGGTCGACAGCGATTTCGGCAAGGACAACAGCGATGTCGGTGGACCACTGATCCCGCTCGACTCCTCAATGATGTTCGACAGCAAGGTCAAGGAACTCGACGAGGCGCTGGACGCGCTCGACCACCTCAAGAAGGAAGCACGCCAGCTCCCGTTGACCAATCCGGCCCCCGGTCATTCCGTCACCAGCCCGTTCGGCGTGCGCACCGATCCCCTCCTCGGCACCGCCGCGCTCCATTCCGGCATGGATTTCAGGGCGCCGATCGGCATGGCCGCCAAGGTCACCGCGCCCGGAATCGTCACCAAGGCGGGCTGGAATGGCGGCTATGGCCGCATGGTGGAAGTCGACCACGGCAATGGTTTTGCGACGCGCTACGGGCATCTCAGCGAGATCGACGTGACCGTGGGCGAGAAACTGGATGCCGGCGCCGTCATCGGCAAGACCGGCAGCAGCGGCCGCTCGACCGGCCCGCATCTGCACTACGAAGTCCGCCACAATGGCGAAGCGATCGATCCCTTGCGCTTCCTCACGGTCGGCAAGAAGGTCGCACAATATCTCTGAGCGCGCAGGCCGGGAGCTGAATCCCGGTCTCAGGCAACCGAGCCGTTCGGACAACCTCTATCTCGCGCAGACCCCATTCCTTTTTCGGACTCTCGTCGCCGTGCGGGGCTTTCCCCTTGCAAGGCGAACGCAGATTGTCGAAGCCCATCTAGTGGTCGGCATCCGACGTGTTCCACCTCAGCCTCAAATGGCACCGGCGTCGATATGCCCGGCGTGTTCATCGCCGTCTTTGCCGCTTAGCTCTTTCGCGGGAGCGTGGACCGTTCCGGCCGATGCATTCCGGCAAGCAGCCATTTGATGCGCCCGGTGATTGTGCGCCGCTTTAGCTTTGTCAGCTTTGAAAAGTACTCTTCAGGGTGAACGCGATCAAGGAACGCAGGGGCGACCGGGACGAGACCATGATTTCTTGCGGTCTCGTCGTCAGCCAGCAAGATCAGGTTTTGCCGGTAATAAACGGGGATTGACGTATCAGTCCAAATCACCGGTCGGATTATGTCATAGGCTTTGAAACCGTATGTTTCGAAGGCATTTGCCCAATGGCTTTGCCATTGTTCGTTGATGTGGTGCATGCCGCCCTGAAAGGGAATAGCGGCAGAAAACAGCACTGCCGGCGCACTGCGGCACAGCCACTCGACGGCTCTGAGAGATGCCGGGCCCGAGATATGCTCCAGCACTTCCGCCGAAATCGCCAGATCGAATCGGCCAAGGTCGGGCAACTCTTCTTCAAAATTCGCTTCGGTGAATTCGTGTGGCGCGATGAGCCTCTGCTCTGCGGGCACCCAAGGTCCGTCGATACCTCCTATTTTCTGCACGCCAAGGCGTTTTGACGCGGCGAGCCACGATCCTGTAGCTGTTCCAAAGTCGACGACGGATTTCGGCCGTAGCAGGCTAATCAAAGGGCGCAGGACCGTTTCAGCAATACCAACCTCCCGGCTGCGAGATTCAAAGAATGCCGGGCCGTACTCCTTGCTTAAATCTTTGCTCACAAAATTTCCCCCCCTCCAAAATTGGTCCTATACTAGAATCCGAGTGCGCGGGCGACGGTGAAAATCAAGCCCCTTAGAGTTTCGCACTGCCTTCTTCCACCTTGCGCAAAAGATGTGAGGAAGAGCCATGGACCGCAATTTCGCGCGCGCTGAAAATGGCGTTACCCTGGCAGCCCCTCCGCCGATACCTGAAGCCGAACGGAACGAAGACCGGACTCCGCGCCATCACGCAGGCCAACTCGAAACCGTTTACCGTCGCGAGTGCATCGACAGAAATGAGGTCACGGCCGAAACCAGGGTGGCCGCGCCAACTTTCAACGCGGCCTCGTCAACACGAAACCGGGCATGATGGAGCGGAAAGACCGATCCGACCGCCTCGTTGCGGATTCCTAGTGAAAATAGACCGACGGGCGCTTCTCGCTGTTGTAGCCAAAGTCGTCGGCGATGGTCCATCCGGGCGTGTCGAAAACATTGTCGGGTCGATGCAGGCCTCGGCGTTAGCGGCAACCGCAGCCTCAGGATTTAACATGGATCTCTCGCGGGAACTTCGTCAGCGTCTCATTGCCGGTTTCGGTGACCAGGATGGTCTCGCTGATCTCGATGCCCCAGCCGTCCATCCACATGCCGAGGATGGAATGAACGACGTTGCCTGGTTCAAGCACAGTCTTGTCGCCCGGCCTGAGGCTGATCGTGTGTTCGCCCCAATCCGGCGGATAGGCGACGCCGATGGAATAGCCGATGCGCGACTCCTTCTTCAGTCCGTAGCGTTGAATGACCTTGCGCCAGGCGCCCTCGACGGCTTCGGCTGATGTTCCCGGCCTGACCGCATCGAGCACCGCGTCCATGCCCTCGATCACCGCTTTTGCCGTATCCGAGACATTTGTCGGCGTTTTGCCGAGTTGCAGGGTTCTTGCAAGTCCGGCGGCATAGCGACGGCAGACACCGGCAAGCTCCAAGGCAATCGTCTCATTGTCCCCGAACCGCCTGTCGCTCCACATGATGTGCGGCGCGGAAGCGTTCTCGCCGCCGAGTATCGTCGGCGGAAGCGCGGTGATGTCGCCCGCGAAGTCCGGGCTGCCCCCGATCTGCGCCGCCTGGATGGCCGCGATGGCATCGCACTCGCGAACACCTGGCGCGATCACCTCGAAGGCCCGCGTGACCGCCGCTTCGGCGAGCGTCGAGGCCTTGCGCAAATAGGCGATCTCGGGCGCCGATTTGACCGCGCGGATCCAGTTCACCAGCAGATCGCCATCATGCCATTTCGCATTGGGAAGTCCGGCGACAAGCCGGGCATGCCCTTTCGGAGAGAAATAGTAGGCTTCCAGCTCGATACCGATAGGGCGGTTCCCCCAGCCCTTCGCCACGATCCAGTTCGCGATCCAGTCCATGGGATGGCGATCGCCGCGCTGAACATGGTCCTCCGGGAAGCCAACCACGTTCTCAGGCTTCATCCAGGCTGTCAGAAGACCGCCGGCCGCATCCATGGCGCGCCCGATCCAGACCGGCTCGACATCCTCGATTGGAACCAGCACCACCTGCGGCGTATAAAACGACCAGCCATCGTAGCCGGTGATGTAATGCTGGTTGGCAACGTCGTTGACGATCAGCAACTCGAGACCGCGTTTTGCCATCGCCGTGCGTATCTTGCGAAGCCGCATCTGGTACTCGTCGCGGGCAAACGGCAATTCGATCATCTTTGCTCCATGCTTTGTTGGATCAACGGTCGCGGGTTCGCTAACCCATGAAGCGGTTTCGACATCGCGGCAATCGGCCAGGCCGGCGCGTGAGCAGGTCCTGGACCGGATACGTCCTCCACAGCCGACTTTCGATCTGGACTTCGCCATCAATTTATTTTTGAATTCCATTTGACTGAATAAATAAGTGATGCGAAGCTACCCTCTCCTAAGGGGCGCAAATCATGGCACTGCGGGGGACCAATCAGGAGTTCGGGCGGCCGTACAACCGGCGCATCGTGCTCGAGTCCATCCGCCTCCATGGGCCGATCGCACGCGGCGAGATCGCCAGGCGTGTCGGGCTTACCGTCCAGACGGTATCGACCATCGTTCGAGAGCTGGAAGAACAGGGCTACATCCTGTCGCTGCGCGAAGAGCCGAAGGGGCGCGGCCTGCCTCCGGCGACCTTGCGGATCAATCCCGAGGGTGGCTATGCCGTCGGCGTCCACCTCACCCCGCTTGGTATCAATGCCGCCTTGATCAATCTGAGCGGCGACGTGATCGAGAGCACCTACCGCGAAGCGCCGAACGCGACGCCGGACCATGCCTTCGATCTGATCGGGGCGATGGTGGTTGAATTGACCAGACTCCGGGCTGGAGGACGGGTTCTGGGCGTCGGCATGGCCCTGCCCGGCCCGTTCGACGTCGAATCCATGAGTTTCGTCGGTCCGACCACCATGAGCGGCTGGAAGGATGTGGCGCTGGGTGAGCGGCTGGCGGCGTCGACCGGGCTGCCGGCCTTCTTTGAAACCGACATGGCGGCCGCGGCCATGGGCGAGCGCCTATACGGCCTCGGGGCCCAGTTTTCCGAATATTACTATCTCTATTTCGGCGTCGGCCTTGGCGGGGTGATGGTTCACGACGGCAGCGCGTTGCGCGGTGCATGGGGAAATGCCGGCGAGATCGGGCACATTCCCGTCATTCCCGGTGGTGAGGTCTGCCCGTGCGGCAACAGCGGCTGTCTCGAAAGATACCTCTCGCTCGAGGCGCTCCTGCGCTGGAACGGCAGTGAGGCCGATTGGGTCGCCGAAGTCGCCCCGATCTTCCACAATGCCGTCGCCATCATCGAGAACCTGTTCGACCCTGAAACGGTCATCCTCGGCGGGCTGGCGTCCACCGATCTACTCGAACTGCTTGCCGGTTCGGCTGCCGGCCTGCACAATTCCGTTTCCGCGCGGAAGGACCGCACGACGCCTCGAATCATCGTCGCGCGCGGCGGGCAACATTCGGTGTTGCGCGGCGCCGCCGCCCTTGCGGTTTCGGGGGTGCTGTCACCCCGCTTCGGGCAGATGTTCGCTGCCGAACGCGAGCGCGAGCGCGACCTTATCAAAGGCAGGGAGATTGCGGCATGAACGAACCCCTGCTGGTGCTCGACAACGTCACCAAGAATTATGGCGCCATCGAAGCGCTCAAGGGGATCAGCTTCTCGATCGGCAAGGGCGAGGTCGTGGCGCTGCTGGGCGACAACGGCGCCGGCAAATCGACGCTGGTCAAGATCATATCAGGCGGACTGGAGCCGACCTCGGGCCGCATGCTGTTCGAAGGCAAGGAGTTCCTTGCCAGATCACCCGCCGAGGCCAAGGCGGCGGGCATCGAGACCGTCTACCAGGACCTGTCGCTGTGCACCAATGTCGACGTTGTGGCCAATTTCTTCATGGGCCGCGAAATCACCAGGAAGGTTCTTGGCATTCCCGTGCTCGACGAGCGCGCCATGGAAGCCGTCGTCGGAAAGGCGCTGGCCAGTGCCGGCACCCGCATTCCCTCGCTGCGCACCAATGTCGAGCACCTTTCGGGCGGCCAGCGGCAGGCCATCGAGCTCAACCGCTTCGTGCATTGGGGCGGCAAGCTGGTGCTGCTCGATGAGCCGTTTGCCGCCCTCGGCGTCGAACAGACGCGGCGCGGCCTCGACATGATCCGCCAGGTGGCGAACCAGGGCATCGGCGTCGTCATCATCACCCATATCATGCAGCAGGCCTTCCAGGTCGCCGACCGGATCGTGGTGATCCGGCAAGGCGTCGTGGCGGGCGATGTCGCACGCAACAAAACAAGTCCCGACGCGGTGATCAACATGATCACCGGAGAGACGCTTGCCGGTGCCGGACCGGCGGGCTGAGGGACAAAAGAGGGGTCCGGCGTAAAAGAGGAGCGAACGACATGAAGCGAATACTTCTTGCTGTCTTCGGTATCCTTGCACTGGCCTTTGCCACGCTCACGCCGGCATTCGCCCAGTCCAAGGGTATTGTCTACTACATGGTGCCGACACTGCTCGATGAGTTCCAGACCGGCTCGGTGAGCGCGCTGGAGCTGTTCCTGAAGCAGACCGGCTACGAGATGAAGACGCTGAACGCCGACAACAAGACCGACGCCCAGCAATCGCAGATGAACGACGTCATCGCGCTGAAGCCGGCGGCGATCATCCTTGCCGCGGTCGACTTCAATGCGCTGAAACCGTCCATCGAGGCTGCCCGCGCGGCCGGCATCCCGGTGGTCGAATTCGACCGCCAGATCACCTCGACACCATCCGACTTCACCTCGGTCGCCGGAACGATCGAGATCGGCTACGTCGCCGCCGACCAGGCCGAGAAGCTTCTGAAAGCCAAGAACGGCTCGGTGAAGGGCAAGGTGCTGCAGGTGCTCGGCGATCCGGGTGACCCCTACACGCTCGACATCCAGAAGGGCTTTGAGGAGAAGATGAAGGCGTTTCCGGACGTCAAGATCATCTCGCTTCCGGCCATGCAGTGGGAAGCCAGCAATGCCGGCACCATCGTTGCCGACCAGATGCTGGCAAACCCAGACATCGACCTGATCTTCAGCCATGCCGCGCACCTGTCGGTCGCTGCCGTCGCCTCGCTCGAGGCCGCCGGCAAGAAGCCGGGCGACGTCATGCTGATGAGCTCGAACGGCGCGCCGGTCGGCCTCGACCTCATCCGCAAGGGCTGGCTCAACGTCGAGGTCGAGCAGCCGCTCTACGCGCAGGCCGCGGCTGTCGCCATGTTCATGGACAAGATCGCCAAGAAGGAAGAGATCAAGCCCGGCGAATACGACGTGCTCGGCCTGAAATCGACCGTCACCAAGGAAGCCTGGGGCCCGAACATCAAGATCCCCGGTGCCGCGATCACCAAGGAGAACGTCGACAATCCGGCCTTCTGGGGCAACCAGAAGCCGCCGACGGACACCGTCAAGTCGGTCGAATAGTCATTTGAAAGCGCTCCGGGCCGCTACGGCCCGGAGCCTGCCCTTTCACAACGCCGCGTCCGAAAGGACGCCGTGGCGAATTTGAATCCGCGCCTGAACCTGACGAAATCGAATTGATTTCGCGGGACATGCGCCAACCGGATCAGCCCATGAACCCGCGCACACGCAAAGCCCTGGAGTTCGTTCTCGATAACCTCGTCTGGTTCATGCTGCTGTTCGTGCTGGTGGTCTTTTCCATCTTTGTCCCGAACTATTTCCAGCTCGGCATCTTCGCCAACATCATCGAGGCTTCCAGTGTTCTCGGCGTCATGTCGATCGGCCTGGCGCTGGTCATCATCGCCGGTCACATGGACTTGTCGGTGGAATCCGTGGCCGCGCTCAGCGCCATGGCGGTCGGCATCCTGTTCTGCTCGTCGGGCATCGGCATGGGCGTGAAATTGCATCCGGAATGGCTGATGGTTCCGGTTTCGCTGCTCGTTGCGCTGGCCGTCGGCGGCATCATCGGCGCCTTCAACGGCTACCTCGTGGTCAAGGTGAAGATGAGCGCCTTCATCATTACGCTGGCCTCCTACATCTGGGTGCGCGGCCTTGTGCTGGTGATTTCGGGCGGCCGCTCGGCGCAGGATCTTGCGCCGGCCATCCGCTGGTTCGGCATCCAGCGCCTGATCGGCCTGCCGCTGACCGCCTGGATCGCTGTCGCCTGTTTCGTCGTCTTTTCACTGATCATGGCCAAGACGCCGTTTGGTCGGCATCTCGTGATGATCGGCGGCAACGAGACCGCAACCTTCCGTGCCGGCATCCGCGTCAACCGCAATCTCGTCATCGCTTTCGTACTCGCCGGCGCCATCGCCGGGCTTGCCGGCTGGCTGCTGGCGATCCGCACCTCGGGCGCCACCGCCAATCTCGGCGTCGGCCTGCTGTTCAACGCCTTCGCCGCCGTCGTCATCGGTGGCGTCAGCCTGAAAGGCGGCGTCGGCACCCTGCCCGGCGTCTATGCCGGCGTGCTTTTGCTCTCGGCCATCAACACGGCGATCAACCTGATGGGCCTGCCGGCCAATTTCACCCAGGTCATCCATGGCCTGCTGGTGCTGGCCGCCGTGCTGCTCGACGCTTTCAAGCAAACCATTCGCCAAAGACTCGCATGACAGGACGGCTCGCATGACCAATCGGCTGCAAGACAAGGTGGCGCTGATCATCGGCAGCGCCCGCGGCATCGGCAAGGGCATCGCCCTGCGCTTTGCCGAAGAGGGTGCGAGGCTGGTGCTCGCCGACACCGAGGTCGAGGCCGGGCAAGCGACCGCGGATGAACTGGGCGTCGCCTTCATCCGCACCGACATCTCGCTGATGGCCGACGCCGAGGCCGCCGTAGCGCTGGCGCTCAAACAACATGGCCGCCTCGACATCATCGTGCAGAATGCCGGCATCTATCCCTGGCAGCTGATCGAAAACACCAGCGCCGACGACTGGGACCGTGTCATGGCGGTCAATCTGCGCGGCACCTTCAATGCCAGCCGCGCGGCCCTGGCGCCGATGAAAGCGCAAGGCTTCGGCCGCATGCTCTACACCTCCTCCATCACTGGCCCGCATGTCACCAGCCCGGGCCATGGCCACTATTCGGCCAGCAAGGCCGGCATCAACGGCTTCATCCGGGCCGCAGCGCTGGAATTTTCCGGCTACGGCATCACCGTCAACGGCGTCGAGCCTGGCAACATCCTGACCGAAGCGATCGAGCTGCATCGCGGCGCGGCCTACATCAAGAACATGGAAGACTCCATCCCGCTCGGCCGCCTCGGCAGCCCGCGCGACGTCGCCAACGCCTTCCTGTTCCTCGCCTCCGACGACGCCAGCTACATCACCGGCACGACCATTGTTGTCGATGGTGGGCAGTTGCTGCCCGAAGGCAATGATTTTCGGCTTCTGCCGCCTTGAGCGTTGCGCTCGCGAGTGACGCGGCTTCGCGTTTTGGCAATCGCTTGAGACAGGGGATGAATGGTGGGCGATGACGGGCTCGAACCGCCGACATCTTCGGTGTAAACGAAGCGCTCTACCAACTGAGCTAATCGCCCGCTCCGGGCCGGACCTTTAAGCGGTCAGGGTCGGCTTCGCAAGGCCAAATGAGCGCAGGACGCCCTGGTTGGATGCCGGTTTTGCCAACAAAACGCTGGCTGTCAAAAAACCTTCTCCTGTTTGCTGTTATGCTGTCCTGTCACGCTTGACACCCGGTGGCGAACCCCTTATCCAGCGCCCCAACGACGAACACGGCTGACACGTGTTCGCCATGCGCGGGTGTAGCTCAGTTGGTTAGAGTGCCGGCCTGTCACGCCGGAGGTCGCGGGTTCGAGCCCCGTCACTCGCGCCATTTAACTTACTGATAGTTAAATGGTTTTCGCGCTAAGTAGGCTTCGGCCATGTCAGGCAATCGGACCAGTAGGCAGGTTGCGAAGAATTCGCGGACGACTGCTGCCGCTTGAAGCGCGCGTCCCCTAGATGCGCGCAGCGCCATTCTCCCGGCTGCCAAAATGCCGTGCCGGTGATGCGGCCGGTCGATCGTCACTTGGCCTTTGGTCTGATCCGCAGCCTACCTCGATGATTCCAACCAGTGCGCGAACAAATTCAACCATATCGTTTGCCGTAATGGCGGCCTTGTCGGGACTTTGCCCAATGCGTTCGGCGGCTGCGCAACATGACAGGCGGATGAGATCGTAGTGTGAATCCCTTTCATCCTCCGGCATCGCCGCTAGTTTCATGGCTCGGCGATGAATCAACCGCAGCAATTGTTCGAGAGCTGCTCCGACACTCATGCGTTTGCTCCGCATTGGTCGACCGTCCACCGGAAACGTCGACGAGGAGGTGTTTTCCCCCCGTGATGTGGAAGGCTGCATCACGGCTGTTAATATATCGTTTATTGCTAATATAATCACGCTCCGCGGAGCTGTCCTGCCACCGGGAGCACCCGAGGGCAGCTTTGAAAATCGTTCGTTGTCACAGCACCGTGTCGCGTTGACAAAAGCCCGCCACCGTGAGGCAGCGGGCTTGGCCTAAACGGCCCGGCGTCTACAGCGATTGCGAGCCTGATCACGGCCTTCGCAGTCAGGAATGAAGGTGAAGACATCGGTTGGCGGTCGCGTGCCCCAGCCTTGCAATCCGAGCAGCCGAACAAGCCGTGCACTGACTCGCGAAACCGCGATTCAATTAGCATGCGCTTAATTAGTCCCGGAGCATTTTAACGAATCGTTGACCGCGCTGTCCCACAATAGGACGGCGCGGTCAAACCCCAACCGGACTGCGCTGGCGGCTCCGGCACTCAGCGCCCGCCCACTGTCGGAGCCGCTACTCACACTAGCTAATATACCAGCGATGGTTGAATCAACTGTTACCGCACGTGCTTTCCAGTGCGCTTTCCAGCTCGTTAGACTTTGATGCAACGGGCGGGAGATTCACATTCGCCACGTTCTGATCTAGAAGCAGAGCATAGAAGCCACCTTCGATGGCCTTTCGAACGCCCTCAGAGCGCCCCGCCTGGACGCATGGCGCCCTGTCCGCGCCATCGCACTCGATCTTGCCAGCAAGCTCGTCCTGGGCCTCGCTATCGGCCTGGGCTTGGCCTTGGGATGGCAATCGCGGGCTAGGTGGTTTGGCGCATTTAGACACGGTGGCGGAAGCCTATCCGCGGATTGGTCTTGACCGATTTCTCATTGGACTCGGATTTACGGGCCAAGAGGGCGACATTAGACGGGACTCCGCCTCCAGAATATGGCTACCACCAAGCGCTCTTTGACAATCTTGCCATGCGCTGCCCTAACCTCATCCCCTCGCCAGCAGCGCCTCGACCTCCTGCAGCGTCGGCATGGACGGCGCGGTGCCTGGTCGCGTCACTGAAATGCCGGCGACGGCGCAGGCGAAACGCACCGCTTCAAGCGGTTCCACACCCCGTGACAGCGCCGCGGCCAGCCCGCCATTGAAGGCGTCCCCCGCACCGGTGGTTTCGACCACCGGGCCGGCACTGACGGCCGGGACATGGTCGGAGCGGTTCTTCGAGTGCAAAAGCGCGCCCTTGTCACCCAGCGTGACGATGACCGTGCCGACGCCCATTTCAAGCAGCTTGTCCGCAGCGGCTCGCGCCTCGTCGACCGAGGACACCTTCATCCCGGTCAATTCCTCCGTCTCCGTCTCATTGGGCGTGAGATAGTCGCAGAGCGTATAGATGCGGTCGGGAAGCATTGCCGCGGGCGCCGGGTTGAGGATGGTCGTCACCCCTGCCCCGCGCGCGATCTCCAGCGCCCGCGTAGCTGCTTCGATCGGTTGTTCGAGCTGGGTGACAAAGACGCCGGCACTGCCGATCAGCCCGGCATTGGCCTCGATATCGGCTGGCGAGATCAGCATGGCGGCGCCGGGGCTGACGATGATGGCGTTGTTGCCGGTCGTCTCCTCGACGAAGATGTAGGCCGCGCCGGTATAGCTTTCAGGCGTGTCGATGGCGGCATTCTTGACGCCCGCTTGTGCCCAGGTCTGCCTCGCCATATCCGCGAAGGGATCGACGCCGAGACGGGTCAGGAAGGTGACGTTGGCGCCGAGCTTGCCGGCGGCCACTGCCTGGTTCGAGCCCTTGCCGCCCGGCCCCAGCGTGAAGGATGTGCCAAGGATCGTTTCACCCATGCGCGGCTGCCGCTGCGCCCTGTAGGCGGTGTCGGCGACGAACACACCCAAGATGACGATAGGCTTGCCCGAAGCCATGCCGCTACTCCGCATCCGGCGGCACGACGCCCTTGCGGAAAGCGAAGCAGCCATAGAAGCGGCGCTCGCCGGTCTGGATGACGCAATAGGCCTGCTTGGCGCGCTCGTAGAAGGCGTAGCGCTCGACCGCTATCATCGGCCACGACTTGCCCTCGGCCGCGTCGATTTCCTTTTGTACCTCTTTCTGCACAGCGGGAATCTCGTCCGGCTTGCCGACAATCTCCATGCGCGCGGCGGAGTCATCGACGAACGTGTCCAGCGGGTAGAGAGACAGCACCGCCTTTGCGACCTCGGCAGCCGACGCATCGATGCGCAGCACGCGGCCGAGCGCTGTCTGGCGCGCCACCGAATCGGACGGAAAATTGGTGTCGGCGATGATCAGATCATCGCCATGGCCCATTGCCCGCAATGCCTGCAGCACGTCGGCATTGAGCAGCGGGTTGATGCCTTTGAGCATGATAGTCCTCGTGAAATCCGGTTGAAATCAGAGACGCTTGCCGGTCTCGGCGTCGAAAAGGTGGATCTGGTCGAGCCGCGGCTTCAGGGTAAGCGTATCGCCCGGCTTGAAGTCGTGGCGCTCGCGAAACAGCGCCACCATCTCGCCTTCGCCGAAGCGCAGGAACACCAGCGTTTCCGAGCCGGTCGGCTCGACCACCGAAATCTTCGCCGGCACGCCATCGGGATGGATTTCGAGATGCTCCGGCCGCACGCCATAGACGACGGCCTGGCCGTCCTGTGCGGCATTGTCCGATGCAACCGGAAACAGCGTGCCTGCAATGTCCACACCGGGCCTGGCGCCCTTGCGCATGACGCCCTTGAGCAGGTTCATCGAAGGCGAACCGATGAAGCCGGCGACAAACAGATTGGCCGGCCGGTCGAACAGTTCCAGCGGCGCGCCGACCTGCTCGATGCGGCCGTCGCGCATGACGACGATCTTGTCGGCCATGGTCATGGCCTCGATCTGGTCGTGGGTGACGTAGATGGTGGTGGTTTTCAGCCGCTGATGCAGTTCCTTGATCTCGGTGCGCATCTGCACGCGCAGCTTGGCGTCGAGATTGGAGAGCGGCTCGTCGAACAGGAACACTTGCGGATTGCGCACGATGGCGCGGCCCATCGCCACGCGCTGGCGCTGGCCGCCGGAAAGCTGCCTGGGATAGCGCTTCAAATAGGGATTGAGGTCGAGAATGTCGGCGGCACGCTTGACCCGTTCGGCGACCACGGCCGGATCGGTTTTCCGCAGCTTGAGCGCAAAGGCCATGTTCTGCTCGACCGTCTTGTGGGGATAGAGCGCATAGTTCTGGAACACCATGGCGATGTCGCGCTTGGCGGGCGGCAGATGATTGACGACGCGGTCGCCGATCGCAATCGTGCCGGCGGAGACGGTTTCCAGCCCGGCCACCATTCTGAGCAGCGTGGATTTGCCGCAACCCGAAGGGCCAACGAGCACCACGAACTGTCCGTCTGCGATATCGACGCTGACTTCGTGCAGAACCTTGACCGTTCCAAAGGCTTTGGCCACCTTGCTGATCGCGACTTGCGCCATGTCTCCCCCATCGGCTCCATTAGCCGTAGGCGCAGAAGCTAACCAACGCGACCTGCCAGGGCAAGTCGGTCTCTTATAGATAAAAACCGTTCTCGTTGACACGGCGTTTGGTTGTGAGAATAGTGGCAGGTGCTGGTCAAAATGTCGGTACCCGATCCGCAATCGGAACTTCAATCGACGCAGGGTGGGGTCCTGCCTAATTCGTTTCCGAACCGGGAGCATCGTTGGCGCTCCAGCGTCCGACAGTTGGTCAATTTATTCACACTGAAGTTCTGGGAGGAATAGGCGATGAAAACGGGGCTTTACGAGAAACTGGTTCGTGCCGGCGCCACAAGGCGCGACATATTGAAGGGTGCGGCCAGCATGGCCGCGATTGCAGCCGCATCGGGCGCCGGGCTTGGAGCCTTGACGCGCCCGGCTTCCGCCGCAAGCGAATTGCGCTCCAAAATCCTGCAGATTCCCGGCGTCGGCAAAGGCCAGCCGACGGACGCCGATTTCCAGAAGGTCGGTGAACTCTGCCTCGAGGCGACCAAGGCCAACGTCAAGGAAGGCGAATTCGCCGGCGTCGAGCTGACCTTCATGGGTCTCAACAACCAGAACCTGCACAATGTTCTGTTCCGCGGCTTTCTGAAGCCATGGGAGACCTATACCGGCGCCAAGATCAATTGGATCGACCTGGCGCAGGCCGACTACAATCCGCGCCTGCAGCAGGCTATCGCCACGAACACAATCGACTTTGATATCGTCGAGATGGGCGCGCCTTTCGAAGGCGATGTCTGCGGCAAGGGCCTCACTTCCGAGATGCCCGACTGGGTCAGGAAGCAGATCGATATGGACGATCTGGTGGCCTATCTGAAGCCGCCGGTCGGCACCTGGAACGGCAAGCAGTATCGCGTGACCGTCGACGGAGACGCGCACAACTTCAACTACCGCACCGACGTGTTCTCCGACTCTGATCTGGCAGCAGCCTGGAAAACCGATAGCGGCGACAAGGCAGGCCTGACGGAGTGGGGCGTGCCGAAGACCTGGCAGCAGGTGCAGGTAGTGACCAAGTTCCTCAAGGGCAAGCAGGTGAAGGGCCAGGACGTTTACGGCTACCTCGACGCGCCCAAGCCCTGGGGCGGCTTCGGCTTCTATTTCCTCGGCAGCCGCGCCTCCGCCTATGCCAAGCATCCGGATGACAAGGCGTGGCTATTCGATCCGGATACCATGAAACCGCGCGTCAACAACCCAGCTTGGGTGCGCGCGATCCAGGACGTGATCGATGCGCTGCCTTCCGAGCCGCAAGATCAAATCAATGCCGACCCGAACCAGACCTGTTTCTCCCAATTCCTGGGCGGCACTGGTTCGATGCTGGCTTGGTGGGGAGATGCGGGCTCGAATGCGAAAACTAACGACTCCTCGGTCGTCGGCGATGTCACAGGCTTCTCGATCCTGCCAGGCTCCGACGATGTCTACAATTCCAAGACCGGCGCCTGGGACAAACTGGCCAGCGGCCCGAACTATGCGCCTAACTGCGCCTATCTCGGCTGGGGCGTCTATGTCATGGCTCGCGTCGATGCCGACGAGAAGAAGAAAAAGGCGGCATGGTCCGCCGCCGCCCATCTCGGCGGCAAGGACCTGTCGATCTGGACGGCGATGTATCCGTCGGGCTTCCAGCCCTACCGCAACTCGCACTTCGACATTCCGGAATGGGTTGCCGCCGGCTACGACGAGGCCTTCATCACCTCGTACCTCAAGTCGGAATCCGACAGCTACAACCACCCGAACGCTGCGATTGAGCCACGCATCCCCGGCATCTTCCAGTACTACAGTGCCGCCGAGGATATTTTGGCCAACACCTTCGCCGGCAAGATGAAGGCGCAGGAAGGCGCCGACGCCATTGCGGCGGCCTGGGAGAAGCTGACCGACCAGATCGGTCGCGACAACCAGGTCAAGCTCTACAAGGCTTCGCTCGGCATGTAGGCTGGCCTATGAACCGTGGGGGGGGGGGCACACCCCCCCCCCGAAATCCCGCCCCGGCGGCGGGGAAGCGGACGGAAAGGTGAGTTTTCTAACAGGGCCCTGGAGAGGGAGATGTCAGGGGG
>NZ_JAMYSA010000056.1:0-41677 GCF_040321735.1 Mesorhizobium sp. M0293 | reverse complement strand
GGACAATCGCGAGACCATCTTCGACATCGTCGCCCGCACCGCCGAACAATGCTTCATGCCGCTGACCGTCGGCGGCGGCGTGCGCCAGGTCGCCGACATCAGGAAGCTGCTGCTGGCTGGCGCCGACAAGGTGTCGATCAACACGGCGGCGGTGAAGAACCCGGATTTCGTCGCCGAGGCGGCCGACAAGTTCGGCAACCAGTGCATCGTCGTCGCCATCGACGCCAAGAAGGTGTCTGGCACCGGCGAGGCCGATCGCTGGGAGATATTCACCCATGGCGGGCGCGAGAAGACCGGCATCGACGCGGTCGAATTCGCTCGGCTGATGGTCGATCGCGGCGCCGGCGAGATCCTGCTGACGTCGATGGACCGAGACGGCACCAAGGCCGGCTACGACATCGCACTGACCCGCGCCATTGCCCACGCGGTGCGCGCGCCGGTGATCGCTTCCGGCGGGGTCGGCACGCTGGATCACATGGTCGAAGGCATTCGCGATGGCCATGCCGGCGCGGTGCTGGCGGCCTCCATCTTCCATTTCGGCACCTACACGATAGCGCAGGCCAAGGCGCATATGGCCGCCGCGGGGCTGCCGATGCGGCTGGACTCCCTCGGTAATCGGTCCTAAAGCATGATCCCGAAAAATGGGAACCGGTTTTCGGAAAAAGATCATGCTTAAACAAGCAGATAGATGACGGTCATGACAGAGTTTTCGCTATCCGACCTGGAAAAGATCATCGGGGAACGCGCCCATTCCGGTGATCCGGACTCCTGGACCGCAAACCTGTTTGCGCGCGGCATCGACAAGGCGGCGCAGAAGCTCGGTGAAGAAGCGGTCGAGACTGTCATTGCCGCCGTCAAGGGCGATAAGCAGGCCCTCGTTTCGGAAAGTGCCGATCTTGTATATCATTGGCTCGTCGTTCTCGGCCTCTCCGGGGTTCCGCTGAGCGAGGTGCTTAGGGAACTCGAAGGCCGCACCAGGCGTTCGGGCATCGCCGAGAAGGCGTCACGGCCCAAGGGCTGACCGCGAGGAGGGCAGGTATCTCGATGGATCAGCTCGCGCCAACCGAGAAATATTCCCCCTTTCGTTTCTTCTCCGCCGAGCAATGGTCGCAATTCCGCGCCGACACGCCATTGACGCTGAGCGCGGACGAATTCCGCCGCCTGCGTTCGCTCAACGACCCGATCGACCTCGAAGAGGTCAAGCGCATCTATCTGTCGCTGTCGCGGCTTTTGTCCGCGCATGTCGAGGCGAGCCAGCTGCTGTTCAGGCAACGCCAGGCCTTCTTCAACGCGGTGGACATCGTCAAGACGCCTTTCATCATCGGCATTGCCGGTTCCGTCGCGGTCGGCAAATCGACCACGGCGCGCGTGTTGAAGGAGCTGTTGGCGCGTTGGCCGTCGAGCCCCAAGGTCGACCTCATCACCACCGACGGCTTCCTGCTGCCCAACGAGGTGCTGCGCCGCGAGAACCTGATGGAACGCAAGGGTTTTCCAGACAGCTACGACGTCGGCGCGCTGCTGCGCTTCCTCTCGGGCATCAAGTCGGCGCTGCCCGATGTCCGCGCGCCGGTCTATTCGCACCTGACCTATGACGTCATTCCCGGCGAGTTCGTCACCATCGACCGGCCCGACATCCTGATCTTCGAAGGCATCAATGTCCTGCAGCCAGGCAAGCTGCCGCAGGACGGCAAGATCGTGCCCTTCCTGTCGGATTTCTTCGACTTCGCCATCTATATCGACGCCGACGAGAAGCTGATCCACAATTGGTACATCTCCCGCTTCATGCGGCTGCGCGAGACCGCCTTCCGCAACCCGGACTCCTTCTTTCACCGCTATTCGCAGCTCTCGGAGGGTTCGGCGCGCGCCATCGCCGAAGGCCTGTGGACGAACATCAATCTGAAGAATCTGCGCGAAAACATCCTGCCGACGCGGGCCCGCGCCGACTTGATCCTGCGCAAGGGCGCCGACCATCTCGTTGAGGAAGTGGCGCTCAGGAAGCTGTGACGGCCGGCTTCGTCACCCGTCGCAGCGTCAGGTTGATGCGGCCGCCATTTTTCAGCAGCGCCGAGGTCGAGGGATAGATCCGATCGACGCCGTGAAAGCACAGCCGCCCCTCGCCGCCGAGCACCACGACATCGCCGCTTTTCAGTCGGAACGACTTGGTGGCACCATCGCGCGTCGCCCCCTCGCCCGTCACTTGGCCGACCCGGAACAGGCAGTCGTCGCCGAGCGAGACGGAAACCACCGGCGCCGAAAAATCGGCCTCGTCGCGGTCCTGGTGCAGGCCCATTTTTGCTTCCGGCGTATAGAAATTGACCAGGCACGCCTCAGGCGGATGCGGATAGCCAGAGACCTGCCGCCACAGCTCGAGCAATGCCTCCGGGATTGGCGGCCATGGCGCTCCGGTCACCGGATGGGTCGGCTGGTAGCGGTAGCCCTGCTCCTTGTCGGTGACCCAGCCGAGCGGGCCGCAATTGGTCATGCGAACGCTCATCTCCTTGCCGGTGCGCGGCATGGCCGGCACGAACAGCGGCGCCTGCTGCACGATATTTCTCACCTCCTCGACCAGCGCTTCCTGCACGCTGCGTGACAGGTAAGCCGGCATGTGGCGGACGCCTTTGGGCAGGACAAGCACGGATTCGGTCACCTCGCGAAGAGTTCGGAACCGTAAAATGTCACGATCGAATGAAAACGGCGACCCGAAAGCCGCCGCTCATGCCTAATTCGCAGTTCGCCCCGATCAGGCCAGGTCCGGTATCCGCAGCACCTGGCCCGGATAGATCTTGTCGGGATGGGTCAGCATCGGCTTGTTGGCCTCGAAGATGACCGTGTTCTTGACACCCTTGCCCTTGCCGTAGCTCTTCTCGGCGATCTTCCAGAGATTGTCGCCCTTCTGGACAGTATAGAAGGTGGGTTCCTTGGCTGGGGCCGCGGTCTTGCCGGCCTCTGGCGCGACCTGCAATTCGTCCGCCTGCACCTTGGAGACGCCAAGCGTGTTGCCGACGGCGATGACCGCCTTTTCGAAGATCGACTGGTCCTTGACCACACCCTTGAGTACTGCCGTATCACCCTTGACGACGACCTCGACGCCATCGGTGCCGAGCTTGTGCGAATCGAGCTCCTTCTTGAGTGTATCGGCCGTGGGTGCGGCTTCTTCGTCGCCGCCGATGCCCAGTTTCTTGCCGACGCTCTTGACGAAATCGAACATGCCCATCTTTGGTCTCCCTTGCTGTGGCAATGAGGGAACCTTGCATCTGCGATGCGAAATGGGAAGTCGTTTTGAGCGCGTTATTGGTGTGGTGCTTAATCGTTCTCCACCCGGCCGCGTAGTTTCTTGATCGTGCCGCGTCCGGCCTTGCTCTTCAGCCGCCGCTCCACGGCGCCCTTCGACGGCCGCGTCTTCTTGCGCGGCGGCGGCGGCGGTTCGGCGGCCTTGGCGACCAGCGCCGTAAGCCGTGCGCGTGCGTCCGCCCGGTTCTGTTCCTGGGTGCGGAAGCGGCCTGGCTCGATGACGATGACACCGTCCTTGGTGGCGCGCTGGCCGGCAAGCTTGATCGCCCGCTCGCGCACGCGCTCCGACAGGCCCGTCGCGTTGGCCGCGTCGAAGCGCAGTTGCACCGCTGTCGCCACCTTGTTGACGTTCTGGCCGCCCGGACCGGACGAACGGATGAAGTCCTCGTGCAGGTCGCCCGGGTAGATCACCGCATCGTCGGATATGATGATGTTGTCGTCGTTCGCCATGCCGCAGTCATGGCGCGGCGGATCGAAAAAGAAAAGGCCCGATCGAAACCGGGCCTTTCAACGATAGCCGAGCCGGATGGCGTGATTACTCCGCCGCTTCCTGCATGCGCGGCGCGGCACCCAGCACCACGGCGTCGACATGGCTTTCGAATTTCTCGAAGTTGACGGCAAACATGCCGACCAGTCTTGTCGCCTGCAGGTCATAGCCGGCCTTGTCCGCCCAGGTCGCCCGAGGGTCCAGAATCATCGGGTCGAGAATGGCGCTGTCGACGCCGCGAACCGCCACCGGCACCTCGAAACCGAAATGCGGGTCGGTGCGGAACTCGGCCGTCTTCAGCGAGCCGTCGAGTGCGGCGGCAAGCAAGGCCCGCGTCGCCTTGATCGGCATCCGCTTGCCGGTGCCGTAGGCGCCGCCGGTCCAGCCGGTGTTGACCAGCCAGCAATCGGCACCATGGCGTGCAATCAGTTCACGCAGCAGATTGCCGTATTCCGATGGATGACGTGGCATGAAGGGGGCACCGAAGCAGGTCGAAAACGTCGCTTCGGGCTCGGTCACGCCCTTTTCGGTCCCGGCCACCTTGGCGGTGTAACCGGACAGGAAATGATACATCGCCTGCGCCGGGCTCAGCCGCGCGATCGGCGGCATCACGCCGAAGGCATCTGCGGTCAGCATGATGATGTTGTTGGGATGGTTGGCGCGTCCGGTCTTGCTGGCGTTGGGGATGAAATCCAGCGGGTAGGCGCAGCGTGTGTTCTCGGTGAGCCTTCCATCGTTGAAATCCGGCACGCCATGGACATCGAGCACGACATTTTCCAGCACGGTGCCGAAGCGCTGCGTGGTGGCAAAGATTTCCGGCTCGGCCTCCGCCGACAGCTTGATCGTCTTGGCGTAGCAGCCGCCTTCGAAATTGAAGATGCCGTGCGGCCCCCAGCCATGCTCGTCGTCGCCGATCAGCGTGCGCGAGGGATCGGCCGAGAGCGTCGTCTTGCCGGTGCCCGACAGGCCGAAGAAGATGGCGGCATCGCCGGCCGCACCCTCATTGGCCGAGCAATGCATCGGCATCACGCCTTTCGCCGGCAGCAGATAGTTGAGCATGGTGAACACCGACTTCTTCATCTCGCCGGCATAGGAGGTGCCACCGATCAGCACGATCTTGCGCGTGAGATCGACGGCGATCACCGTTTCGGTGCGGCTGCCGTGGCGGACGGGATCGGCTCGGAAGGACGGCAGGTCGATGATGGTCATCTCGGGCACGAAATGCTCAAGTTCGGCCGCATTCGGACGGATGAGCAGATTGCGGATGAACAGCGAGTGCCAGGCAAACTCGGTGATCACCCTGGTGGGCAGCTTCAGCTCCTCATCGGCGCCGCCGACCAGATCCTGGACGTAAAGATCCTTGTCCGCGGCATGCGCCCGGAAATCGGCAAGCAGCGTGTCGAACTGGGCCGGCGAGATCGCCTTGTTGTTGTCCCACCAGATATGCGGCTCGGTGGCGCCGTCGCGGACGACGAACTTGTCCTTGGGCGAGCGGCCGGTGTG
Source organism: Mesorhizobium sp. M0293 (assembly GCF_040321735.1). NCBI lineage: Bacteria > Pseudomonadati > Pseudomonadota > Alphaproteobacteria > Hyphomicrobiales > Phyllobacteriaceae > Mesorhizobium > Mesorhizobium sp. M0293. The sequence goes on along the minus strand of NZ_JAMYSA010000056.1, from coordinate 36,396 downwards.
CTGGCCGGTCTCGGCGACCAGCGCGCCATGTGCGGTCAGCCGGGCTTCGCCGCGCCGGATCGATTCCTCATAAAGCGCGGCTGCACCGAAATTATAGCGCACCATGCCGGTGGTTTTCAGGCCGATATGATCGATCGCGCAGGCGGAATTGCGTTTGCCGACTTCCGACATGGGTGTCCCTTCTGGATTTGCCGCATCTTTGCCGGCACGTTTCCGGCAAGCCCGCACCGCAGGCTGAAATGGTCAGAACCAGAAAAGCCAAATGATATCAAATCATTAATCGATTTAAATATTTTGAAAGTTGTTTAAATCGTTTATATGTGCAAAAAGTTTCGCGGTTGCCCAAAGGATTGGCGATGTTCGTTCGTCCAATCCATATCGAGGTAGGATTGTGGCCGCCGGCAAGCCGCGCGTGACAGCGGACAAGGCCTATGCCACATTTTGTACCTAATTTGTCCTGCAAAAGCCCCTTCTACGAAAGAAGGGACAGCTCATGAGGGAGCCGCTTGAAATGGCAACAATCGCGCTTGTCGATGACGACCGCAACATTCTGACATCGGTGTCGATCGCCCTCGAATCCGAGGGGTATCGCGTCGAGACCTACACGGATGGTGCGTCAGCGCTGGAAGGATTGGCGGCACGCCCGCCGAATCTTGCCATCCTCGACATCAAGATGCCGCGCATGGACGGCATGGAACTGCTGCGCCGGATGCGCCAGAAGTCCGACCTCCCGGTGATCTTCCTGACTTCCAAGGACGACGAGATCGATGAATTGTTCGGCCTCAAGATGGGCGCCGACGATTTCATCCGCAAACCGTTCTCGCAGCGTCTGCTGGTCGAGCGGGTGCGCGCCGTGCTGCGCCGTGCCAGTGCCCGCGAAGCCGCGGCCAAGACACCAAGCCAAGCGGCCCGCTCGCTCGAGCGCGGTCAGCTTGTCATGGACCAGGAGCGCCATACCTGCACTTGGAAGGGCGAGCCGGTGACGCTCACGGTCACCGAATTCCTCATCCTGCATTCGCTGGCGCAGCGTCCCGGTGTCGTAAAAAGCCGTGATGCGCTGATGGATTCGGCCTATGATGAACAGGTCTATGTCGACGACCGCACCATCGACAGCCACATCAAGCGGCTGCGCAAGAAGTTCAAGGCCGTCGACGACGACTTCGAGATGATCGAAACCCTTTACGGAGTCGGATACCGGTTCCGCGAAGCGTAAGTTAGCAGGGACTGCTATTCGATGGCAGTGGAAGCACAGCGAAGCAGACCGGCGGGCGCCTCCAGGCGGCCGTCGCGGATCATGCCGTCTTTCGTGTCGAAGATCACGGTGCCGATGCGCCGCTTCCTCGGCCATCATATCTTTTCCAGCCTGACGCGGCGTATCCTCTTCCTCAACCTTGCCGGCCTTGCCGTCCTGGTGACCGGCATCCTCTATCTCAACACCTTCCGCGACGGGCTGATCGACGCCCGCGTCGAAAGCCTGATGACCCAGGGCGAGATCATCGCCGGCGCGATCGCCGCGTCGGCGACGGTCGAGACGGACTCGATCAGCATCGACCCGGAAAAGCTGCTTGAGCTGCAGGCCGGCGAAAGCCTGGGACCGGGCTCCGACCAACTCGACAATCTCGACTTCCCGATCAACCCGGAGCGCGTCGCGCCGGTGCTGAGAAGGTTGATCTCGCCGACCCGGACCCGCGCCCGCATCTATGACCGCGACGCCAATCTGCTGCTCGATTCGCGCCATCTCTATTCGCGCGGCCAGATCCTGCGCTACGACCTGCCGCCGGTCGAAGAGGAAGAGCCCGACCTGGTCGAGCGCATCCAGAAATTCGTCTTCGACTTCTTCCGCAACACCGAGCTGCCGGTCTATCACGAGCAGCCGGGCGGCAATGGCGCCGCCTTCCCGGAAGTGGTCAAGGCGCTCACCGGCAGCCCGTCTACCATCGTTCGCGTCTCGGAACAGGGCGAGCAGATCGTTTCCGTGGCGGTGCCGATCCAGCGCTTCCGCGCCGTTCTTGGCGTGCTGATGCTGTCGACCGAAGGCGGCGACATCGACAAGATCGTTGCCGCCGAGCGCAAGGCCATCCTGCGCGTCTTCGGCATCGCGGCCTTGGTCACCGCCATCCTGTCGCTGCTGCTCGCCTCCACCATCGCCAATCCGCTGCGCCGGCTGTCGGCGGCGGCCGTGCGGGTGCGGCGCGGCGTCAAGAGCCGTGAGGAAATCCCCGACTTTTCCGACCGCCAGGACGAGATCGGCAATCTGTCGATCGCCATACGCGACATGACCAACGCGCTCTACGCCCGCATCGAGGCGATCGAAAGCTTTGCGGCAGATGTGTCGCATGAATTGAAGAACCCGCTGACGTCGCTGCGCAGCGCGGTGGAAACCTTGCCGCTGGCCAAGAACGACGATTCGCGCGGCCGTTTGATGGACATCATCCAGCACGATGTCAGGCGGCTGGACCGGCTCATCACCGATATTTCCGACGCCTCACGCCTTGATGCGGAGCTCGCGCGCGAAGATGCCGGGAACGTCGACCTGAAGAAATTCATCACCGATCTCGTCGCCGTTTCGCGTGAAGCCACGCGCAACAAGAAGGCGGTCGAGATCGAGTTCAAGGTCGCCAAACTGCCGCAAGGCGTCAAAGGCTATTTCGTCGTTGGCCATGATCTGCGCATCGGCCAGGTCATCACCAATTTGATCGAGAACGCCCGCTCCTTCGTTCCCGAGGACCATGGCCACATCGGCCTGTCGCTGGCGCGCGCCGGCAAGTTCAACATTGTCACCGTCGACGACAATGGTCCCGGCATCCGCGCCGACAACATCGACCGCATCTTCGAACGCTTCTACACCGACCGGCCGGCCGGCGAGGCGTTCGGCCAGAATTCCGGCCTTGGCCTGTCGATATCCAGGCAGATCGTCGAGGCCCATGGCGGCACGCTGACCGCCGAGAACATCCCGGGCACCAAACCCGGCGAGATCAAGGGTGCGCGCTTTGTCGTGACGCTGCCGGCCGAAGCATGATCCCGAAAAGTGGAAACCGGTTTTCGGACAAGATCATCATGCTTCATCCAAAAACATGATCGTGCAAGATCGTGCCTGATTCAGTTGCACAGCCTGAAAACATTCACGGAACCGCGATCCTGATCGGCGAGCGCGGCGTCCTTATCACCGGGCCGTCCGGCGCCGGCAAGACGACGCTGGCGCTGACACTCCTGGACCATTGCCGCGCGCGCGGGCTGTTCTCGCGGCTGATCGGCGACGACAGGCTGCTTGCCGCGGCCCGCGCCGGGCGGCTGGTCTGTCGCGTGCCGGCGACCATCGCCGGTCTCGCCGAAGTACCTGGGTTCATGCCGCGCCCGCTGCCGTTTGAGCCGGGCGGAGTGATCGACCTGCATGTGAGGCTGGTGCCCAAGGCAGAGATGGCCCGTTTCCAGGAGGAAATCAGCGAGCCGGTCGCAGGCTGCCCGGTGCCGCGTATCGACCTCGCCGAGCGTAACGCTGCCACGGCCTTGCCGGCCGTGATGGCGCGGCTGTCGATCGCGCCTTTTCTATGATCCGCCCCGGCTTTTTTGCTGCAATGCGTCAAAATGGCATGGGCCTGCGCAATTTTGGGCTTGTCAACGGGCCGCGCGTCGACAAGATAGCGCTCCCGCCGCCAGGAATGGCTGGCGAGCATAATATGCGCCTGTGAAGCGGCGATGACGGGAGCCACCAAAGAATGATCGGACTCGTGCTTGTAACGCACGGTCAACTGGCCGCCGAGTTTCGACATGCCGTGGAACATGTCGTCGGGCCACAAGACAATTTCGAAACCGTGGCGATCGGCGCCGACGACGATATGGAGCAGCGTCGCCGCGACATCGTCGATGCGGTTGCCCGTGTCGACACCGGGACAGGCGTCATCGTGCTGACCGACATGTTCGGCGGCACGCCCTCCAATCTCGCTATCTCGGTGATGGAATCGGGCCGCACGGAGGTGATCGCCGGCATGAACCTGCCGATGCTGATCAAGCTCTCCTCGATCCGCAAGGGCGACAATATGGCGGCCGCCCTCGACGAGGCTCAGGCGGCCGGCCGCAAATACATCAATGTCGCCAGCCAGCTTTTGAGCAGCAAATGAACGCGCTGTACCCGGAAAAAGATCATATTGCCAAAGATACGATCACCAGGGACTTTCCCATCATCAACCAGCGCGGCCTGCACGCGCGCGCCTCGGCGAAGTTCGTCCAGCTGGCCAGCGGTTTCGACGCTTCGGTGCATGTCGAGAAGGACGGCGTCAAAGTCGGCGGCACCTCGATCATGGGCCTGATGATGCTGGCGGCAAGCCCCGGCTACTCGATCCGTGTTACCGCCAGCGGACCGGAGGCCCGGCAGGTCATCGACGCCCTTGAGCAGCTGGTGGCGTCTCGTTTCGGCGAGGAAAGCTGATCCGGTGCATCGCAAATGCATGTCCGAGAGACATGCACGAATAAAGATTTCTTTATATCCCATTGTCGTCTTCGCCCCGATCTGCTAGTCAGGCCGGCAATTCGCGCCCTTCGACGCGCCGGCCGGCGTGGGCGCATCCGCTACCAATTCGCAGCACAACATTCGCAGGGAGTACTACCATGACGGGTAGCAAGGACTATGTGGTCGCCGACATCTCGCTTGCCGGCTGGGGCCGCAAGGAAATCGAGATCGCCGAAACCGAAATGCCGGGCCTGATGGCCAGCCGCGAGGAATTCGGCGACAAGAAGCCGCTCAAGGGCGCGCGCGTCACCGGCTCGCTGCACATGACCATCCAGACGGCGGTGCTGATCGAGACGCTGAAGGCGCTCGGCGCCGATATCCGCTGGGCCTCCTGCAACATCTTCTCGACCCAGGATCACGCGGCCGCGGCCATTGCCGAGGCTGGCATCCCGGTGTTTGCCGTCAAGGGTGAGAGCCTCGAGCAGTACTGGGACTACACCGACAAGATCTTCCAGTGGACCGACGGCGGCCTTTCCAACATGATCCTCGATGATGGCGGCGACGCCACCATGTACATTCTGATCGGCGCGCGCGCCGAGGCCGGCGAGGACGTGCTGTCCAACCCGCAGAGCGAGGAGGAGGAGTACTTCTACGCCCAGGTCAAGAAGCGCCTGAAGGCCTCGCCCGGCTTCTTCACTAAGCAGAAGGCGGCGATCCGCGGCGTCACCGAAGAGACGACGACCGGCGTCAACCGGCTTTACCAGCTGCAGAAGAAGGGCCTGCTGCCCTTCCCCGCCATCAACGTCAACGACTCGGTCACCAAGTCGAAGTTCGACAACAAGTATGGCTGCAAGGAATCGCTCGTCGACGGCATCCGTCGCGGCACCGACACGATGATGGCCGGCAAGGTCGCGGTCGTCTGCGGTTATGGCGACGTCGGCAAGGGCTCGTCGGCCTCGCTCAAGGGTGCCGGCGCCCGCGTCAAGGTCACCGAGGTCGATCCGATCTGCGCCCTGCAGGCGGCGATGGACGGTTTTGAAGTCGTCACGCTGGAAGACGCGGCTCCGACCGCCGACATCGTCATCACCACCACCGGCAACAAGGATGTCGTTACCCTCGACCACATGCGTTCGATGAAGGACATGGTGATCGTCGGCAACATCGGCCACTTCGACAACGAGATCCAGGTGGCTTCGCTGCGCAACCTGAAATGGACCAACGTCAAACCGCAGGTCGACATGATCACCTTCCCGGACGGCAAGCGGATGATCCTTTTGTCGGAAGGCCGTTTGCTCAATCTGGGCAACGCCACCGGTCACCCGAGCTTCGTCATGTCGGCGTCCTTCACCAACCAGGTGCTGGCCCAGATCGAGCTGTACACCAAGCCCGGCCAGTACGAGAACCAGGTCTACGTCCTGCCCAAGCACCTCGATGAAAAGGTCGCGCGCCTGCATCTCGACAAGCTTGGCGCCCGCCTGACCGAATTGTCCGGTGAGCAGGCCGCCTATATCGGCGTCACCCAGCAGGGGCCGTTCAAGCCGGAACACTACCGCTATTAACCAAAGCTAAAATTACTACCAGATATTGAGGCCGGGCGATTGACTTTTCGCCCGGCTTTATTTTTGCGCGCCATCAGCCTTCACGCCGATTCGGCGAGGGTTTATTGTCAGGTGATTCGGCGATGCTTCCGGCCCGAGAGGGGTTCAAGAGAGGTGCGCATCAGGGCGGTCTTGCATTCAGGCGGCGGAGAGGACCAAGACATGCCGGGGCAACACCCGCACAGAGCGGGACGGGCCGTTTCCGGCGGCCATGACGATTCGAGGATCACCGGCTCCGCCTTGCAAAACGGAAGCCTGTCCTGGCGCGCCCGCGCGTCAATCTTCCTTGCCACCTCCGCGCTTGCCGGCCCCTTGGCCGGTGCTGTCGCGCATGCCGAAACCGCTGGTTCCGCCGTCGCCGGATTTTCCATGAGCGCCGTCGAGGTGATGCAGCTTGCGGTGTTTGTCGGTGTGACGGGTGCTGCGCTGATATCGGCGATCGTCCTCATCCGCGAAAGAGCCCGCACCTCGGCGGAAAATGTCGAGCTCAGGAGCCGCCTCGCCGACATCAACGCGGCGCTCCGCCGCTCGGAGGCGCTGCTCAATCTGCGCGACCAGCGCGTGGTCGTCTGGGCCGCGGAAAACAAGAAGCCCGAACTCATCGGCACATTGCCCGTCGAAAGCGGCGCTCCGGAGGACAGGGCGGCTTTTCTTGCTTTCGGCCGCTGGCTGATGCCGCGTTCGGCGGCGGCGCTTGAACATGCCGTTGCGGGATTGCGCGAAAAGGCGAAACCCTTCGACCTCGTCATCGAATCGCAGGCCGGCGCGCCGCTCGAAGTGCATGGCCGCAAGAGTGCGGCGCATGTGCTCGTGCGCTTCGTCTCGCTTTCGGAGACGCAGCGCAGCCAAGCCAGGCTGAAGATCGAGAACCAGCGGTTGGCCGCCGACCATGACACCATGATCGGCCTGCTCGACGCGCTGAACATGCCAGCCTGGCTGCGCAGCGAGGATGGGCGGCTGAAGTGGGTCAACCGCGCCTATGCCGATGCGGTCGAGGCTGAAAATGCCGAAGCCGCGGTACGGGAGGCAAAAGAGTTCCTCGGCGGCCAGGCACGCGACGCAATTGCCGCCCAGCACAAGACGCATCCGGTCTTCGAACAGTCGCTTTCCACCGTGATCGAAGGCGATCGCCGTGTGTTCGCGGTCACCGATTTCGCCGGCAGCGATGGCTCGGCCGGTCTTGCTTGCGACACCAGCGCTATCGAGACGGTTCGCGGCGAATACGAGCGGACCGTCAGGAGCCATGCCGACACGCTCGACCAGCTCAATACGGCGGTCGCCATTTTCGACACCGACGAGAAGCTTCGGTTCTTCAACCAGGCTTTCCAGAAGCTGTGGGGCCTCGACAGCGGCTTCCTGCACAGTGCTCCCGACAATGCGCTGCTGCTCGACCGGCTGCGCAGCGAGGGCAAGATCGCCGAGCAACCTGAATGGCGCCGCTGGAAGGAAGGCCTGCTCAGCGCCTATCGCGCTGTCGAATCCCAGGAACATTGGTGGCATCTGCCGGACGGCAAGACCATCCGCGTCGTCGCCAACCCGCAGCCCAAGGGTGGCGTGACCTGGGTGTTCGAGAACCTGACCGAGAAGATGGACCTCGAAAGCCGCTACCAGACGGCGGTGCGCGTCCAGGGCGAGACGCTCGACAATCTTGCCGAAGGCGTGGCGGTGTTCGGCCCCGACGGCAGGCTTCGTCTGTCGAACCCCGCCTTTGCCACGCTCTGGGGTTTGAGCGGCGAAGCGGCCAAGGCCAATGTCCACGTGTCCACGATCCGCGACCTTTGCGACCGGCAGGCGGCGGACAGTCCCTGGCCAGGCTTCGTGGCGGCCGTCACCGGGTTCGACGACGAGCGCCGCGACCGCCACGGCCAGACCGAACTCAACAACGGCAACGTGCTGAGCTACGCCATGATCCCGTTGCCCAACGGGCAAGTGATGATGACCTTCGTCGATGTCACCGACAGCGTCCATGTCGAACGGGCGCTGAAGGACAAGAACGAGGCGCTGCAAAAATCCGACCAGCTCAAGAACGAATTCGTCCAGCACGTCTCCTATGAGTTGCGCTCGCCGCTGACCAACATCATCGGCTTCACCGAACTGCTGTCGCAGCCCACGACCGGTCCGCTGACGCAGAAGCAGCGCGAATATGTCGAGCATGTCAGCTCGTCTTCCTCGGTCCTGCTCACCATCGTCAACGATATCCTCGACCTGGCGACGGTGGACGCCGGCATCATGCAACTCGACATTTCCGAGGTGCAGGTCGATCGCACCATTGCGGCCGCGGCCGAACTGGTGGCCGACCGGCTGGAAGAGCATTCGATCAGGCTCGAGGTCGACGCCACTGCCGCGCCGAAGACGTTCCACGGCGACGAAATCCGTGTCCGCCAGATCCTCTACAATCTGCTCAGCAACGCCGCCAACTACGCGCCGGAAGCCAGCACCATCCGGCTCACTTGCCGCCATCTGGCGGACGGGGTGGAATTCTCGGTTCATGACGACGGCCCCGGCATGCCGCCCGATGTGCTCGATTCGGTGTTCCGCCGTTTCGAGCCGCGCGCCAATGGCGGCCGCCGGCGCGGCGCCGGTCTCGGCCTGTCGATCGTCAAGAGCTTTGTCGAGCTGCATGGCGGCAGCGTTCGCATCGAAACCGGCAAGGACAAGGGTACGACCGTCATCTGCACCTTTCCCGACATGCCGGGCATCCGCGCCGCGGCCGAGTAGCGCGCTCGATGACCGAATTGGTGCTGGAGCGTTTACTCGCCGACGAGACACAGACAGCGCGGCTGGGCGAGGATCTCGCGCTGTCGCTACGCCCGGGTGATGTGCTTGCCCTCAAGGGCGATCTCGGTGCCGGCAAATCCACGCTCGCCCGAGCCTTGATCAGGACCCTGGCCGACGATGCCGGCCTCGATGTGCCGAGCCCGACCTTCACGCTGGTGCAGAGCTACGACACCCGCATTCCGGTCCATCATTTCGATCTCTACCGCCTGTCCTCGGCGGCCGAGATCGATGAGCTCGGCTTCGACGAAGCCCTGACCCAAGGCGCTGCTTTGGTCGAATGGCCGGAACGGGCGGAAGATTATCTGCCGAAAACCACGGTCCTGATCGAACTCGTCCAGCATGGCGACGGCCGCCTGGCGCGGCTGTCGGGGCAGGATGCTGCCTTCGACCGGGCGGCACGGTCGCTGGCTATGCGCGACTTTCTCGTGAACGCTGGCTGGGGGGAAGCGCAGCGCCGCCATTTCATCGGCGATGCCTCGGCCCGCTCCTATGAGATCGTTTCGCTGCCGGACCGGAAGCCGCAAGTGCTGATGAACTCGCCCCGGCTGGTCCTCGGCCCGCCGGTGCGCGACGGCAGGCCCTATGCCGAAATCGCTCACACCGCCCAGTCGGTCTCGGCCTTCGTCGCCATCGACCGTGCCTTGAAGGCCGGCGGCGTCAGCGTTCCGGAAATCCATGCCGAGGACCAGGAGCAGGGGTTTTTGCTTCTCGAACATCTGGGTTCGGAAGGGTTTCTCGGCAGCGATGGCCAGCCGGTGGCGGAGCGCTGCGCGGCGGCGGCCGAGCTGTTGGCCATGATGCATGGCAGGACTTGGCCGCGACGCCTGGAAACAGGGCTGGGCGGCTTCCACGAAGTGCCGCCTTTCGACCGCGATGCCATGATGATCGAAGCCGATCTGCTGGTCGACTGGTACGTGCCGGCGATATCGGGCAGCCCGGCAAGCGACAGGTTGCGCGCCGGCTACCACAAGGAATGGAACGTGCTTCTCGACCGGCTGCACGGCCGCGAAGTCACACTGATGCTGCGTGATTTCCATTCGCCCAACATCATCTGGCGTGGCGACCGTTCCGGGCATGATCGGCTGGGCATCGTCGATTTCCAGGATGCGCTGATCGGCCCATCCGCCTATGATGTCGCCTCGCTCGCCATGGACGCGCGCGTCACCATGTCACCCGAGATCGAGAAACAGACGCTGGATGCCTATATCGCGGTGCGCCACGCAGCCGGTGCTTTCGACGAAGCAAGTTTCCTGGAATCCTACGCAATCATGGCGGCGCAGCGAAACTCCAAGATCCTCGGCATCTTCGTTCGTCTCGAAAAGCGCGACGGCAAGCCCTATTATCTAAAACACCTGCCGCGCATTCGTGACTATCTGCGCCGGGCCTTGTCTCATCCGGCGCTGGCAAGCCTGCGGGATTTCTACAACGCCAACGGTTTGCTGGAGGAGCGAGCGCTGTGACAGCAAAACCGGACACCGCCATCGTACTTGCCGCCGGGCTCGGCAAACGCATGCGGCCGATCACCGACACCATTCCCAAGCCGCTGGTCCAGATCGCCGGCAAGACATTGCTCGACTGGAGCCTCGACAGCCTGGCCGCCGCCGGTGTCGGCAAGGCCGTGGTCAACGTCCATTATTTTCCCGAACAGATCGTCGCCCATGTCGCGGCGCGCCAGTCGCCGAAGATTGTTATCTCCGATGAGAGTGAGAAACTGCTCGATTCCGCCGGCGGCATCGTCAAGGCTTTGCCGGAGCTGGGTGGGCAGCCCTTCTACATCCTCAACGCCGACACGTTCTGGATCGACGACGGTCCTCTCAATCTCAAGCGCCTCGCCCTTGCATGGGACGCAGCGAAAATGGATATTCTGCTGATGCTGGCGGATCTCCATCAGGCGACCGGACACTGCGGCAGCACCGATTTCCTGGTGGCGCCGGATGGTGGCTTGCGGCGTTCAAAAGGCGATCCGGCGGGCCTGATCTATGCCGGCGCGGCGATCGTCCATCCGCGCCTGTTCAGGCATGCACCGGCCGGGCCGCACTCGCTCAACGCTTATTTCGACACGGCCATTGCTGCCGGGCGCCTGTTCGGCATGCCGATGCATGGCCACTGGATCACCGTCGGCACACCCGATGCCATTGCGCTCGCTGAAGCGGCGGTCGCCGGCGCGCTAGCCGAGTTGCAATGAGCGGCTCAAGCCGCGTTTTCTCAATTCCACCCGGAGCGCCGTTTCTGCCGACGCTTGCCGAGGCGCTGCTTGCCGGCCGCCTCGTTCCGGGCTTTCGCTTCGACGGCGACCCGCTCGCTCTGGCCGATGTCACCATCTATGTGCCGACTCGCCGCGCCGCGCGCGCCTTGCGGGGTGTCTTCGTCGACAGCCTGGCGGCACGCGGCGGCGGCGGTTCGGCGATCCTGCCGGTCATCCGCCCACTCGGCGAATTCGACGAGGACGAGGCCGTATTCGAGACCGAGGCAGCGGCCGCCATCGACCTCGCACCACCGATCGCCGCTGCCGAACGCCTGTTGCTGCTGACGCCGCTGGGGCGCGCCTGGAAACGCAGGCTGCCGGCGCATGTCGCCGCCCTCTTCGCCGAGGAGATCGTCATCCCGGCCTCCACCGCCGACGCGATCTGGCTGGCGCGCGATCTCGCGGGGCTGATGGATGAGATTGAGACGGAAGGCACGGACTGGGCCAAACTCACCGATCTGGTAACCGGCAGCCTTGCCGGATGGTGGCAGGTGACGCTCGAATTCCTCGGCATTGTCACCGAAGCCTGGCCGAAATTCCTTGCCGAGAGCGATCGCTCAAACCCGGCCGCACATCGCAGCGCGCTGATCCGCGCCGAGGCAGCGCGGCTGCAGCGCAATCCGCCCGCTTGACCGGTCATCGCCGCAGGCTCGACCGGCTCGATACCGGCCACCGCCGAACTGCTTGCCGCGATCGCGCGCTTGCCCGGCGGCGCCATCGTGCTGCCCGGCCTTGACCGGACACTGGACGAAGCGTCCTTCCAGGCAATCGCGGCGCCCGGCGCCCGTCCGGCCGTGCTCGGCCACCCCCAATATGGCCTCGCCAGGCTGATCGGCAAGATCGGCGTGTTGCGCGGCGATGTCGAGGAGATCGGCGCGGCCGAACCGCAACTTGCGCTTCGCGCCGCTCTTGTCGGCGAAGCGTTGCGGCCGGCCGAGACCACCGAATTGTGGGCCGAGACGCGCGACGGCTTTTCAGCATCCGACATCGCCGGGGCCTTCGCCGGCGTGACCTTGCTCGAAGCGGCCAGCGAACGCGATGAAGCCGTCGCCATTGCCGTCGCGCTGAAGCGCGCGGTCGAAGTATCAGGCCAAAGGGCGGCTCTCGTCACCGGAGACCGCGCGCTGGCGCGGCGCGTCTCGATCGAGCTCCAGCGCTTCGGCGTCGTCGCAGACGATTCCGGCGGAACCTCGCTCGCCAACACCCCGCCGGCCAGTCTGCTCCGGCTGGCGCTCGAAGCGGTGTTCCGGCCGGGCGATCCGGTTGGCCTCTTATCGCTGCTCAAGCATCCGCTGCTTGGCCTCGGCCTCGAACGCGCTGATGTGCGCCATGCGGCGGAACTGGTCGAACTGGTGGCGCTGCGCGGCGGCACAGGCCGCCCCGATATCGTTTCGCTGCCGGAACTATTCGAGGCCCGCCTCACCGGCCTGGGCAGCGGCAGCCGGCCGCCCTTCTGGTTTTCCCGGTTGACCGTGCGCGCCATCGAAAGCGCGCGGAATTTGCTGGACCGTCTCACGCAAGCACTGGCGCCACTTGCGGCTTTCCGGAGCCAAGGTGACGCCGACCTTGCCGCGCTGGTCGGGGCCAGCGTCGTCGCACTCGAAAATCTCGGCCGCACCGCCGATGGCGGTCTTGGAGAACTCTATGCCGGTGACGCGGGCGAAAGGCTTGCCGAACTGCTGCGCGGGCTGGTCGCGGCTTCCGCATCGCTGTCTTTCGCGGCGAGCGAATGGCCAGACGTGATGGCGGCACTGATCGCGCCTGAAACTGTCAAGCCGGCGCAAGGCACCGACAGGAACATCGCCATCTGGGGCGCGCTGGAAGCGCGCTTGCAGACTGTCGATACGCTGGTCATCGGCGGGCTCAACGAGGGCGTGTGGCCGCGCAAGCCAGAGAGCGACCGCTTCATGTCGCGGCTGATGAAGACCGGTATCGACCTCGAACCGCCGGAACGGCGCATCGGCCTCGCCGCGCATGATTTCCAGATGGCCATGGGGGCGAAGAAGGTGGTGCTGTCCCGCTCGGCGCGCGCCGGCGATGCGCCCGCCGTACCGTCGCGCTGGTTGCAGCGTCTGCTCACCTTCATCGGTAAGGACCAGGGGCTAGAGATACGCCGCCGCGGCGACGAACTGCTCGCCTGGGCGCGCTCGCTCGACACCGGCCCAAGGCAGGATTTCGCGCCGCGGCCACAGCCGAAACCGCCACTGTCAGTGCGCCCAACCCATTTCTCGGTCACCGAGATCGAGACCCTGCGCCGGGATCCCTACGCCGTCTATGCAAGACGGATCCTCGGCCTGATGCCGCTCGATCCGGTCATCCGCGACCCCGGTGCGGCCGAGCGCGGCACGCTGTTCCATGCCATCCTGCATCTGTTCTCGGCGCGCGTCGCCGATCCGCGCGCGCCAGATGCGCTCGCCGGCCTCATATCAGCCGGCCGCGCCTGTTTTGCCGAAGCCGCACTTCCGGCCGATGTCGAGGCGGTGTGGTGGCCGCGTTTTGAAAAACTCGCCGCCAACATCATCGAGTGGGAGCGCACGCGCGCCGACGCGGTGATACGGCGACATGCCGAGGAGCGCGCCGGCAAGACCGTCGTCGGCCAGTCCGGTGTGACGCTGTCCGGCTACGCCGACCGCGTCGACCTATTGGCCGGCGGCATGGCCGACATACTGGATTACAAGACCGGCTCCTCGCCGTCCAAGGCGCAGGCGCACACGCTGCTGGCGCCGCAGCTGGCGCTGGAGGGCGCACTGCTCAGGCGTGGCGCCTTCAAGGATTTGGGCGCGCGCGAACCCTCGCAACTGGCCTTCATCAGGTTGAAGCCGAATGGCGAGGTGTTCGAGGAGTCCATCCTCGAACACAACCGCCAGCCGCGGACCGCCACAGATCTTGCCGAAGAGGCCTGGGCGCGGCTGGAAAAGCTTCTGATCCACTATGCCGACCCGGCGACGGGCTATCTGTCGCGCGCGCTGCCGTTTCGCGAAGGCGAGACCGATGGCGACTACGACCATCTCGCTCGCGTGCTTGAATGGTCGGCCGGCGGCGACGCCGGTGACGAGGGAGGGGAGGCATGAAGAAGGCCTATCCCATCCCGAGCGACACCGCGACCAGCCAGGCCCGCGCGGCCGATCCTCAGAATTCCGCCTGGGTCTCGGCGAACGCCGGCTCCGGCAAGACCCATGTGCTGGCCCAGCGCGTAATCCGGCTGCTGCTGCGCGGCACCGATCCGTCGAAGATCCTGTGTCTGACCTACACGCGCGCCGCCGCCGCCAACATGTCCAATCGGGTGTTCTCGACACTGTCGGAATGGACGACGCTCGGTGACGCGGATCTGGCGTCGAAGGTCGAGGCGCTGGAAGAGCGTCGGCCCGATATCGAGACCATGCGCCGGGCGCGGCGCCTGTTCGCCGAGGCGCTGGAAACACCCGGCGGGCTGAAGATCCAGACCATTCACGCCTTCTGCGAATCGGTGCTGCACCAGTTCCCGCTGGAAGCCAACATCCCAGCTCATTTCGAGATGCTCGACGGCCAGATGGAGGCATCGCTGTTTGCCGCCGCGCGTCGCGACATGATCTCCGGAACCGCCGCCGGCGACAGGGATCTGGCCGAGGCCTTTGCCACCATCCTCGACCGTGGCGGCGAAGCCGGGCTCGACGCCTTGCTGGGCGAGATCGTGCGCAAGCGTGACGGCTTGCGCAATTTCATCGACGCGGTCGGGCGCGAGGGCACGCGCTTCCAGGCGCTGTTCGACGAATTCCATTTCCGCCCCGGCCAGACCGCCGAAGGCATAGCGGCATCGGCCTGGCCGCTGCCGGGTTTCCTGCCGGACTATTTTGCCGGCTTCGCCCAGGCCGCCGACGCCACCGATGCGAGAGCGGTGCTGAACAACATCCTGCCCTATGCGCGCCAGGCTTTCGCCGAAAGCGATCCCATTCGCCGCCTGCAATTGCTCGCAAGAGCCTTCCTCAAGACCGATGGCGATGCCTATGACCCGGCCAAGGCCTTCAAGAAGGCGCTGGTCGACCGGCTGCCGGATCTGGCGGAACGCTACCTCTCGGCGGCCAACACGATCGTTGAAACCGTTGACCGGCTGGCCCTGTTCCGGATGCTGGAAGGCACGGTTGCCGCGCTGACCATCGCCGACTGGCTGATCGCTCGCTATGAAGTGCTGAAGCGCAGCCGCGGCTTTCTCGACTTCAACGACCTGATCACCCGCACCGTCAACCTTCTGGCGCGGCCCGATGCCGGCCCCTGGGTGCAATACAAGCTCGACCAGGGCATCGATCATATCCTGCTCGACGAGGCGCAGGACACCAGCCCGGATCAATGGGAGGTTGTGAAGCGGCTGGCGGAAGAGTTCTTTGCCGGCTTCGGCGCCCGCGACAGGGTCCATCGCACGGTCTTCGCCGTCGGTGACGAGAAGCAGTCGATCTATTCTTTTCAAGGAGCGGCACCGGACTCCTTCGCCGACAGCCGGCTGCTGTTTGCGGGACGAGTGCGCGACGCCGAAGCGTCCTTCGCCGACCTCAAGCTGACCTGGTCGTTTCGCTCGACCGACGACGTTTTGGCCGCCGTCGACCGCGTCTTCGCCGATCCCCTCGTGCGGCGCGGCATCAGTCACGATCCCGACCCGCTGAGCCACAAGGCGATCCGCACCGATGCGCCGGGCTATGTCGAGGTCTGGCCGTCGGTCGGCGCCGATGTCGTCGACGAGCCCGACGACTGGACGCAAGCCATCGACCACGCGCATGCGCCGGCGGTGCGCGTTGCCGAGAACGTCGCCGCCACCATAGCCGGCTGGATCGGCACCGGTGAGATCATCGAAGGCAGCGGCAAGCGGTTGCGGCCGGGCGACGTGCTGGTGCTGGTGCGCAAGCGCGACCGCTTCGTGCATGCGCTGACTCGCGCCTTGAAACGCCGCGACATTCCGGTCGCCGGCGCCGACCGGCTGAGCTTGCCCGGTCACATAGCGGTCAAGGACCTGATCGCGCTTGGCCATCTCCTGATCCAGCCGCAGGACGATTTGTCGCTCGCCGCCGTGCTGCGTAGTCCGATCTTCGATCTGCCTGAAGAGACGCTGTTCACGCTCGCCGCGCAGAGGCCGCCCGGCCTGTCGTTGATCGCATCGCTGCGCGCCCAGGCCGGCGACAGCGAGCGACTGATGGCGGTCGTCGCCCGGCTCGATACCTGGACGAGCGAGGCCGCCTTCAAGCCGGTGTTCGAATTCTATGCCGGGCTGCTGGCGCGCGATGGCGTGCGCAAAAAGATGATCGCGCGGCTCGGGCCTGAGGCCGGTGACATTCTCGACGAGTTCCTGAGTTTCTGCCTTGCCGAGGAGCGGACCGGCCTGCCGGGGCTGGAAGCGTTCCTGTCGACGCTGGAAAACGCCGGTCCCGAGATCAAGCGCGAGATGGACCAAACCCGCGACGAGGTCCGGGTCATGACCGTGCACGCCGCCAAGGGCCTGGAAGCGCCGGTCGTGTTCCTGGTCGATGGCGGTTCGGCCCCGTTCAGCGACCAGCATCTGCCGCGCCTGATGCCCTTCGATGGCTCCGGCGCCAATTGGGACGGCAAGGGCTATCTCTGGCGCTCAGCCAGCGACGTCGCCAACGGCTTTTCCAAAGCAGCGGCAGCGCGGGCGCGGGAACTCGCCGACGACGAATACCGCCGGCTGCTCTATGTCGGCATGACCCGCGCCGAGGACCGGCTGATCGTCTGCGGCTATCACGGCAAGCGGGCACCGAACGCCGGCACCTGGCACTCTATCGTCAGCCGAGCGCTGCTCGGCGCTCCAGAGAGCGAGCAACGTCTCCATCCCGCCGGCGGCGAGCCGGTGCATCGGTTCCATGTCACGAAGCTGCCGCCGGTCGCACTGGTATCCAGCGAGCAGGCACGGCAAGCCGACGCTTTCGAGCCTTTGCCGACAGGCCTGTTCCGGCCCTTGCCGCCTTTCGAGGACTTGCCGCGCCCGCTGTCGCCATCCGGCGCCTCGGCGCTGATCGACGAGGGCAAGGAAGCGGTGGTCGACAAGGCCTCGCCGGTGCTGGACGCCGATGCCGAGCCGGGCTTTGCCGTGCTGCGCGGGCTTGCCCTGCACAAACTGCTGCAAATGCTGCCCGGCATTGCCAAGCCCGAGCGCCAGGGCGCGGCGGAACGCTATCTCGCACGAACCGGTGCGGAATGGCCTCCGTCGGAGCGGGAGAAAGCCCTGGCTTCGGTGACCGCCATCCTTGCCGACGCTAGCTTCGGTCCGCTGTTTGCGCCGTCGTCGCGTGCCGAGGTCGCGATCATGGGCAGCCTGGAGGTCAAGGGCAAAAAGCGCTCGATTTCCGGCAAGATCGACCGGCTGGCGGTGACGCCGGATACGGTATCGATCGTCGACTACAAGACCAACCGGCCGGCACCCGCCTCTCTGGCCGAGGTCCCGCCGGCTTATGTCCTGCAGCTCGCGCTCTATCGCGCTTTGTTGCAGCCGCTTTATCCCGGACGCGCGGTCAAGGCGGCCCTGCTGTTCACCGAGGCGCCGCGGCTGATCGAGCTGCCGACCGGTGCCATGGATGACGCCCTTGCTCGACTCACGGGAGCGTGACACAACACCTGCTTGAAGACGGGCGCGATCACCACCACATTTGGTGCGACGAAAAATTTCGAAAGGATTTCTGCATGACCACTGTCAAGGTCGACAAGAGCAATTTCCAGGCCGATGTGCTTAACGCCAGCGTACCGGTCGTCGTCGATTTCTGGGCGGAATGGTGCGGTCCCTGCAAGATGATCGCGCCGGCGCTGGAAGACATCGCCACCGAACTTGGTGCCAAGATCAAGATCGCCAAGCTGAACATCGACGAGAATCCCGAACTTGCCGCGCAGTTCGGCGTGCGCTCGATTCCGACGCTGATGAT
The DNA here is from genome assembly GCF_040321735.1 of Mesorhizobium sp. M0293. Taxonomy (NCBI): domain Bacteria; kingdom Pseudomonadati; phylum Pseudomonadota; class Alphaproteobacteria; order Hyphomicrobiales; family Phyllobacteriaceae; genus Mesorhizobium; species Mesorhizobium sp. M0293. The sequence goes on along the minus strand of NZ_JAMYSA010000056.1, from coordinate 18,432 downwards.
CTTCAAGGGCGGCGAAGTGGCCGACATGAAGGTCGGTGCGGCGCCCAAGACCGCGCTGTCGCATTGGATCAACGGCAGCCTCGCCTGATCCATCTGAAATTCCTGATATCAAGCCCGGCCTCGCGCCGGGCTTTTTGTTGGCGTCATCTACAGCGCCGCGCGTCCTTGGACGCGCAAAGGACGCTGTAGCAGTTTGATTGGCGCATGATCCTTTCAGAAAATCGATTCCGATTTTCTGGGTCATGCGCTGCCATGCTCTGGCCCTCGCGTCCGGCCACTCCATGTCATCTGCTTGAGGGAGATAGGAGAACCCAATGACCGGATCCGCCAAGGCCACCGTCTTCATCGACAATGAGCGTGTCATCGTCACCGAATATCGCTTCGCGCCGGGCGAAAACACCGGCTGGCACCGCCACGGCCACGACTATGTCGTCGTGCCGCTGATGGACGGCAAGGTGAAGCTGTTGACCAAGGATGGCGAATCCTTTGCCGAGATGAAGAAGGGCGCACCCTATTTCCGCAAGGAAGGCGTCGAGCACGACGTCATCAACGCCAATGACGGTGAATATGCCTTCATCGAGATCGAGCTGAGGTGATGGCCTGCCATCAACTGCCATCTTGATGGCAGGCGCAGGAAAGGCTATCTTTCTCAAAAGGGAGTTTGAAATGGCCGAACCCCAGCTTTCCGTCCGCAGCGCAAAAGCACGTGATCTTGCGCATCGACTCGCTCGTCGCGAAAACCGCTCAATAGCTGATGTTGTCGAACGCGCGCTTGAATCCTATGAGATTCGGGAGGCCGGGCGAGAACCGGCATCCGCCTTCTACTCTCGCCTGACGGCAAGCGTTGGCGTCGACATCGATCTGGAAGAAATCATCCGGGAAGGCCGCAAGGTCCATACAGGGCCGGAGCTTTGATTTTCGTCGACACCAATGTGATTTCAGAGAGCCTTAGAAAGGCGCCTGACGCGGCTGTCATGGCTTGGCTGGTCCGCAACGATGCCGAACTGGCGCTTCCCACGGTCACGATTGCCGAGATCGCTTTCGGCATCCAAAAGATACGACCTGACGAGCGTGCCGATCGCCTAGAGCAAGGTCTCTCCCAATGGCGCCATCGCTTTGCCGGTCGCATTTTTGGGCTGACGGAGGAGGCGGCTCTGGCTTATGGCGAGATTATGGGAGCGGCGACGCGCCAGGGCCGGGGCATGTCGGCACCCGATGGCATGATTGCAGCGATAGTGCGCGTGAATGGCGGTCGGCTGGCGACGCGTAACCTGAACGACTTCGGTCCGGCCAACCTTGAGCTGATCTCACCTTGGGATTTCTAATGCATGTCGCCCAAAAGTGATCTCGGTTTTGGGAAGACGACATGCATAAAAACAAAGACCTAAAGCGCGCCGCCTGAATCCGTTCAAACGCGACGCGCTTTAGGGCGTTTCACCGTTTCACGGAAAGGCAGAATGCTCTACCAGTCGGCGATACGATCGCCGCCGGCGAATTGCGCACTTTTTTCGGTGTATTCGAACAGCTCTATTTTCACGTCGTTGGGGTCGCGGATCCAGGCCTGGTAAGTGTCGTCGCAGGCGAGTTTCCTGGACGTGACCTCGCATCCCTTCGACCGGATGTGAGCGATTGCCGCGTCGATATCTTCTACTTCGAGGCAGAAATGGTTGATCTGGTTCAGGTCGCTGTAGCGGGCCTCGCTTTTCCGGAACACCTCGACATGGCTGCGACCGCCGCAATCGAGATAGAACCCGAAAATCTTGCCGTCACGCAGGAAATTGAAGCGGGTGTCCATTCCCAGCACGTCGCGGTAGAAGCTTCGCGTCGCCTCCAGGTCGTCGGCGAAGATACAGACGTGAGCGAGTTGCTTGACCTTGATCATGACTGGCTCCTCTCGAGAAGGTCTGGCCTTAGGTTGGCGGCGTGCCGTTCTCGGCCAGGACAGCGCCAGCCAGATAAAGCGAACCGCCGATCAGGATGCGCGGCGCCGGACCATCCCAGGTGTCGCGCAGCAGCATCAGCGCATTGGCGACCGAACTCACCGGCTCGGCCGTCAACCCGGCATCCGTCGCGCGGATCGCCAGTTCGTCGTTCGGCACGCCGGCCTCGCTGAGGCTCACCGGCACCGTGTAGACATGCCGGGCGAGGCCCTTGAAGGCACGGAAATAGCCGCTCTGGTCCTTGGTGTTGATCATGCCCGAGATGAGGAAGAGCGGCCGCGGGTTCTTTTCTTCCTGCTCGGCCAGCGCTTCGGCAATGACCACGCCGGCGCCGGGATTGTGGCCGCCATCGAGCCAGATATCGGCGCCCTTGGGCGCCAGTTCGGCCAGCCGGCCTTGCGCCAGCTTCTGCATGCGGCCGGGCCAGGCGACACTGATCATCGCCTTTTCGGCGGCGCGATGGCTGATCTCGAAACCGGCCGCCTTGACCGCTGCGATCGCCGCCGCCGCATTGGCGAACTGGTGGCGCCCCGGCAGCCGCGGCGGCGGCAGGTCCATCAAACCGTCTTCGTCCTGGTAGACCATGCGGCCGTTTTCCTCGAAGGCGAGGAAATCCTGGCCATAGACGAAGGTGGGACACTCGAGCCGCTCGGCGGTTTCGATCAGCACCTGCAGCGCCGTCTCGCTTTCCTGAGCGCCGATGACCACCGGGCAGCCAGGCTTGATGATGCCGGCCTTTTCGGCCGCGATCAGTTCGACACGGTCGCCGAGATGGGCCTCGTGGTCGAGCGACACCGGCATGATCACCGATACGGCCGGCTCCTTGACGACATTGGTGGCATCGAAACGGCCGCCGAGCCCGACCTCGATGATGGCGACATCGGCCTGATGTTCGGAAAATAGCAGGAAAGCAACTGCGGTGAGAATCTCGAAGACGGTAATCGTCTCGCCTTCATTGGCCCTGGCGACGCGCGCGATGGCGTCGGCGAATACCCTGTCCTCGACCAGCCTGCCGCCGCCATCGGCGGCCAACCGATAGCGCTCGTGCCAGTTGACCAAATGCGGCGAGGTGTGGACATGGACGCGGTAGTCCGCCGCCTCGAGCAGGGCGCGCGAAAAGGCCGCGCACGAGCCCTTGCCATTGGTGCCGGCGATGTGGATCACCGGCGGCAACCGGTCCTGCGGATTATCAAGCCGCTCCAGCACGCGCGAAATGCGGTCGAGCGAAAGGTCGAAGCCTTTCGGGTGAAGCGCCATCAGGGCTCCGATTTCGCGGTCGGCGGCAAGCGTCATCATGGAAGAATCCTATGCGGGTCGCAAAGCGCGCGCAATCGCGGTTCGCGGCGCACGATGGCGCGTCAGGCGTGCGGTCGGGCTTCCGTCGGGATGGTGGCCGGCGGCAGGATTTCCGGCTCCAGCGGCTTTTGCTCCTCCGGCAGCTTGAGCAGCATCTTGAGCAGGCGCGCGATGGTTTCGCGCAATTCCAGCCGCGACACCACCATGTCGACCATGCCGTGCTCCATCAGATATTCGGAGCGCTGGAAGCCGTCGGGCAGTTTTTCCCGGATGGTCTGTTCGATGACGCGCGGTCCGGCAAAGCCGATCAGTGCGCCGGGCTCGGCGATGTGCACGTCGCCCAGCATGGCGTAGGAGGCCGTGACGCCGCCGGTGGTCGGGTTGGTCAAAACGACAATGTAGGGAAGGCCGGCTTCCTTCAGCCGGTCGACGCCGACCGTGGTCCTCGGCAATTGCATGAGGGACAAAATACCTTCCTGCATACGGGCGCCGCCGGAGGCGGCAAACAGGATCAGCGGCCGCTTGCGCTGCAGGGCGACTTCAAAACCATGCACGATGGCGTCACCGGCAGCCATGCCGAGCGAGCCGCCCATGAAGGCGAAGTCCTGCACCGTGACCACAACCGGCAGGCCCTCGACGGTCCCCAGCGCGTTGATGATCGCATCTTCCAGGCCGGTCTTGGCCTTGGCGTCCTTCAGCCGGTCGACATAGCGCTTCTCGTCGCGGAATTTCAGCGGGTCCTGCATGACCTTGGGGTTGTCCAGGGTCTCGTATTTGCCGTCGTCGAAGAAGAATTTCAGCCGCTCCTTGGCCGAGATCTTCATGTGATGGCCGGACGAGGGGATGACGAACTGGTTGGATTCCAGATCCTTGTGGAACACCATCTCGCCGGTCTCCGGATCCTTGATCCAGAGATTCTCGGGCATGTCGGTGCGTCGGCCGAGCATCGAATTGATCTTCGGGCGAACGTAATTGGTGATCCAGTTCATCGCTTCGGCTCCTGTCCTGACGAAGAGTTGGGTAAAGAGGTAGGGAAACTATTCGGCGGCAGCAAGGCGGGCCGAGCGCACACCTTGCGCAAGGCCGCTGACCAACGTGGCCACGGCTTCGGCAGGGTCGGCGGTCTTTTCGCCTTTCGGCCCCAGCACATTGGCCACCGCATTGACGATCGCGGTGCCGACGACGACGCCGTCGGCATTGGCGCCGATGACGCGGGCCTGCTCGGCGGTCTTGACGCCGAAGCCGACGCAGACCGGCAGGTCGGTGTGGCCCTTGATGCGCTTGACCGCCGCCGCCACCTTGCCGGTGTCGGCCAGCGCCGAGCCGGTGATGCCGGTCATCGACACATAATAGACGAAGCCCGACGTGTTCTGCAGCACCTTGGGCAGGCGCTTGTCGTCGGTGGTCGGCGTCGCCAGCCGGATGAAATTGATGCCAGCCTTGAGCGCCGGAATGCACAGTTCCTCATCCATCTCCGGCGGCAGGTCGACGACGATCAGTCCGTCGATGCCGCTGGCGATCGCGTCCTTGAGAAAGCGGTCGACGCCATAGATGTAGATCGGGTTGTAGTAGCCCATCAAAACGATAGGTGTCTCATTGTCGCCGGTCCGGAACTCCGACGCCATCTTCAGCGTCTTGACCAGCGTCTGGCCGCCTTTCAGCGCCCTGAGGCCCGCCGCCTGGATCGCCGGGCCGTCGGCCATCGGGTCGGAAAACGGCATGCCGAGCTCGATGATGTCGGCGCCTGCGCCGGGCAGTGCCTTCATGATCGACAGCGAGGTATCGTAGTCCGGGTCGCCACCCATGAAATAGGTGACGAGCGCCGGGCGGCCTTCGGTCTTCAGCTTCGCCATGCGGCGATCGATGCGGGTAGCCATGATCAGATCTCCATGCCCAGCATCGAGGCCACCGTATGCACGTCCTTGTCGCCACGGCCGGACAGATTGACGATGACGATCTGGTCCTTGTCCATGGCGGGCACGATCTTCACCGCATGCGCGATGGCATGCGCCGATTCCAGCGCCGGAATGATGCCTTCGACGCGCGTCGTCAGCTTGAAGGCTTCCAGCGCCTCGTCGTCGAGGATCGGCACATATTCGACGCGGCCTGAATCGCGCAGCCAGGAATGTTCCGGCCCGACGCCGGGATAGTCCAGTCCGGCCGAGATCGAATGGCCGTCCATGATCTGGCCGTCGGCATTCTGCAGGAGATAGGTGCGGTTGCCATGCAGCACGCCCGGCGCGCCGGCATTCATCGAGGCGCAATGCTCGATGCCATTGAGGCCGCGCCCGCCGGCCTCGATGCCGATGATGCGAACCTCTTTGTCGTCGAGGAAGGGATGGAACAAGCCGATGGCGTTCGAACCGCCGCCGACAGCGGCGATGATCGTGTCCGGCAGCCGGCCTTCCTGTTCGAGGATCTGCGCGCGCGCCTCGATGCCGATCACCGACTGGAAGTCGCGCACCAGCTCCGGATAGGGATGCGGGCCGGCGGCGGTACCGATGAGGTAATAAGTGTCCTCGACATTGGTCACCCAATCGCGAAGGGCTTCGTTCATGGCGTCCTTCAGCGTGCCGTGGCCGGCGGTCACCGGCCGCACTTCGGCGCCGAGAAGCTTCATGCGGAAGACGTTGGGGCTTTGCCGGGCGACGTCGGTGGCGCCCATATAGACGACGCAGGGAAAGCCGAAGCGGGCCGCGACTGTCGCCGACGCCACGCCGTGCTGGCCGGCGCCCGTCTCGGCGATGATGCGCTTCTTGCCCATGCGCTTGGCCAGCAGGATCTGGCCGAGGCAGTTGTTGATCTTGTGCGAACCGGTGTGGTTCAGATCCTCGCGCTTGAAATAGACTTTCGCGCCACCGAGATGCCTGGTCAGCCCTTCGGCGAAATAGAGCTTTGAGGGCCGCCCGGCATAGTGGGTCGAGAGGTCGGTGAGTTCAGCCCTGAAATCCGCGTCGTTCTTGACCTCGTTCCAGTGCCGCTCCAGGTCGAGGATCAGCGGCATCAATGTTTCGGCAACGAAACGACCGCCGAAAATACCGAACATGCCCTGTTCGTCGGGTCCAGTGCGGAAGGAATTGGGTGTCGCCGGCTTGTTCATCGCCGATCTCCTGGCATCTTGATGTCTTGAGCATGTTCTTGTCGGAAAACCAGTTCCCACATGCTCTGTTTGAACCGGTCAGGCGGCGCGGTTGTCGCGCGCTGCCCTGACGGCCCGGAAAAACTGTTCGATCAGCGCCGGATCCTTGACGCCCGGCGCGCTTTCCACGCCTGAGGAAATGTCTATTCCGGGCGGGTTAGCAAGCTGAAGGGCCTCGCCGATGTTGGCGGCGTTGAGCCCACCGGAAAGCATGTAATCGACGCCGGCGTCAAGGCCGACAAGAACGCGCCAATCGAAGGCCACCCCGTTGCCACCCGGCAACTCAGAGCCCTTTGGTGGCTTGGCGTCGAAGAGGAAGCGGTCGGCGACGCCGATGAACGGCTTTATCCGTTCGAGATCGGCAGCCACGCTGAGCGGCAGCGCCTTCATCACCGGCAGGCCATAGCTGGCCTTCACCTCGGCCACCCGCTCCGGCGTTTCCGCGCCATGCAGCTGCAGCATGTCGGGCTGCATCTTGGCAACGATTTCATCCAGGAAGACGTCACCGGCATCGACGGTGACGGCAACCGCTTTGGCCTTGCCGCGTGCGGCTTCGCGCAGACGGCCAGCCTCGGCAGGTTGGACATAGCGTGGGCTTTTCGGGAAGAAAATAAACCCGACATGGCTGGCGCCGCCGGCCAGCGCCGCGGCCATTGCCCCGTCGGTTTTCAAGCCGCAGATCTTGATGTCGAGTGCCATGGCGCGGGAATTGGCATGAAAAGCGAAAAGAGTCGAGAAAAAGCATGCTGTTTGCCGGCAAGGCCAAAGGCGCTACCTATGGATGGATAGGATGCAAGGCGGGAGCACGATCATGGCCGACAGAACCGTTGCCGAACTCAGGCAGAAGATAACGCAGGCGCGCGAGGTCATCGCCCACCTGATGGACAAGGCCGCCTTCAACGGCGCCGAGGCACACCGCGCGCTCGACTATTTCGGCAGCGACGCCTTCGACGGCAATTTTTTGCCCTGGCCGCATCATGGCGATGAGGGGCTGCGTCCGGAGGAGCTCAACGCTGCCAATGACGATTGAATGTCGTCATCCTAGGGCGGAGCGACGCGAAGCGGAGCGCAGACCCTAGGATGACGACATTGGAGGTGGCTTCGCCAATCTTCAATGGTCACGTGAGTAGCCTACTGCGCTCGACGTGCCGCCCGGCTGCCTCTACTCGAACGCAATCGCCTGCAGCGCGCCGCCATTGCGCTTCAGCCATGCCTTGCAGCGCTCCGTGTCCGGGCAAAGCTGCTCGCACAGCTTCCAGAATTTCGGCCCGTGGTTCATCTCCTTGAGATGCGCCACTTCATGCGCGACGAGGTAATTGATCACCGGCGACGGCGCCATCATGATCCGCCAGGAGAAGGACAGATTGCCGTCGGAGGTGCAGGAGCCCCAGCGGCTCGACGTGTCCTTGAAACGGACGGCCTTGGCGCGCTTGCCCAGCGCCTGGGTGTGCTTGAGCACCAGCTTCTCGATTTCCTTCTTGGCCTCGCGCTTGAGAAAATCGGCGACGCGGCGCGGCAGGTGTATGCGGTCGCCATGCACGATCAGCAGCGGGCCGCGCTCGTCGCTCGACATGGTCACGGTCCCGCGGCTTGAAGGCTCATGGACTATGCGGTGCGCCACGCCACGCACTGGGATCTTGATGCCGGGCCGCACCTGCGGCCGAGCCGGAACCTTGGCCAAACGCTGTTCCAGCCAGTCCTGATGGCGGTCGAGGAATTTTTCCACTTCGCCCCGGCGCAAGCCTGGCGGCACGGTGATGCGCAGGCCCTGGCCACCGGAATCGATGCGTAGCGTCAGCCGCCTTGCGCGATCGTTCTCGACGATCTTGAGCGGCAGCGAGCGTCCGGCAACGACATGCTCGCGCTCTTCGGGCGCGGGCTTGGGCTTTGGCAGATTGCGGAAGAAGCCGAAAGACATGGCCGGACGATACGTGATTCGAGGAAAACGAATAGAACAAAAAAGAAACGGCGCCGCTTTCGCGACGCCGTTTTTTCACGATGTGACCAGTCGCCGGGTCATTAGAGCGACGTGCGTCCAATTGGACGCACAAAGTACGCTCTAACACTTTTGAATCTACGCATCGTGCTTTCCGAAAATCGAAGTCGATTTTCGGGCCGATGCGCTAGTCGTCAAGCAGGTTCGAACCCTTGCCACGCTTGGTGGTCGTCCCCGTGCTCGGATCGGCCTTGGTTGGCGCCGTCGACTTGTTGCGGTTGGCCATGAAACGGTCGAACTCGTCCTGGTCCTTGGCGCGGCGCAATTCGCGGGCGTACTCGTCGAACTCGGTCAGCATCTCGTCGAGCTTGCGGCGTTCCTCAGCGAGGCGCTCAAGTTCTTTTTCGCGCCAGTCGTCGAAAGCGACATTGCCGGTGCGGGCGGAGCCGTGACCCCAGCGCGCGGCCTTGTCGGAACCGCGGCGGCAGCCGGCGAAGATGCCGTCGGTCGCGCGGTTGACGTCACGCTTCAAGCCATCGAGGCGGTCACCCCAGATGATGTAGGCGAGCATGGCGAAGCCGAGTGGCCAGAACACCATGAAACCGATCACCATCAACGCGATGGTTGCCGGCGTCCAGGCCGGGCGGATCAATGCAGATGTGTTCATTTTCTCCCATTCCTTCGGTTGGAGACAGCCAAGACCGGCTGCGTGGAATCGAAATGGGAAGAAGAAAACGGCGATTCAAGACAATATCCGCCAAAACCGGACAAGAGGCTGAAATGATTGTTGCTTTTTGAATGCTTCGAGGAAAAGCACGACCAATCCGGCGACAAGTCCCCAAAATGCAGCGCCGACGCCGAACAGCGTCAGTCCCGACGCGGTGACGGCGAAGGTGACGGTGGCAGGCATGTGTTCGCCTTCATCCTTCAAGGCGATCGACAAAGCATTGGCAAGCGGCGCCATCAGCGCGAGACCGGCCACCAGCACGATCAGGCTCTGCGGCAGCACGGCGAAGATCGCCACCAGCGAAGCGCCGAAAATGGCGAAGATGAGATAGGCGAGCGCATAGAACGGACCGGTCTTCCAGCGCTCGGCGGGGTCTGGATGGACGTCAGGTCCGGTGCAGATCGCCGCCGAAATCGCCGCCAGATTGGTGGTCGAGCCGCCAAACGGCGCCGACAGCAGCGAAAGCAGGCCGGTGACGCCGATCAGCGGGCCGGGCTCCGGGTGATAGCCGGCGGCGCGCAGCACGGCGAGGCCGGAGAGGTTCTGCGAAGCCATGGTGACGAGATAGAGCGGCAGCGCCAGGCCGATGATCGCGGCGGCGCTGAACTGCGGCGCGATCAGCGTCAGCGTCGACAGTTCCGGCGTCGGCAGGCCGCCGACGCGGCCGGTGAGAAATGCCGCGAGGCCGCCGCCGATCAGGACGACCAGCACCGACACCGCCGGATTGAACAGCCTGATGATGAAAAAGGCCGCGATCAGCGGCAGGATCAGCCAGGGATCGGCGGGGATGGCCTTGACCGCGTTGATGGCGAAGCTGACGAGGATGCCGGCCAGCATGCCGGATGCCACCGACGCCGGTATCCTGGCGATCAGCCGCGTCAGCGGGCCGAACAGGCCGGTAGCGATCAACAGGATGCCGGTGACGATGAAGGCTCCGACCGCCTCGTTCATCGAAAAGCCGCTCGACGCGGCGATCAGCGCCAGGCCCGGCGTCGACCATGCGGTGATAACAGGCATTTTCGTGCGCCAGGACAGCCACAGGCACTCGATCGCCATCGCCAGGCAGATCGCCGTTACCCAGCTCGCCGTCTCGATCTGCGTCGCGCCGACCGCCTTGGCGGCGGCAATGACGATGGCCAGCGTGCCGCCGAAGCCGACGATTGCCGCGACGAAGGCGGATATCGGAATGGAAAGGCGCATCAGTTTCCCCTCTGCGCCATCGCGTCGACAGCCCGCACCAGCATGTCGAGATCCTGCGGCCGCGACAGACGGTGGTCGCCATCGGGGATCAGCGACAAGGTCACGTCGTCGGCCGGCAGCAGGCTGACCAGCTTCAGCGCGTGGCTTGCCGGCACGTCCGCATCGGCCAGCCCCTGCAAGATGTGCACTGGGCAATGCGTGTCGATCGGACCCGACATCACCCTGTTATCGCGCCCGTCCTCGATCAGGGCGCGCGTGTAGATGTAGGGCTCGGCGGCATAGTCCGACGGCTCTTCGAAAAACCCCTTTTTGGCGAGGTCGCGTTTCTGCGCCTTTGTCAGCGCCGGTTCGACCAGCTCAACGGTAAAATCCGGTGCCGGCGCCAGCAGCACCAGGCCGGCGACGTTGCTGTCGCCCGCTTTGCGCAATTCCTGCACCATGCGCAGCGCAATCCAGGCGCCCATAGAGGAGCCGACCAGGATCTGCCTGCCCTTGGTGAAATGCCTGAACACGGCAAGGCTTTGCGCAAGCCATATCGAAATCGTCCCGTCGGCAAAGGCGCCGCCGGATTCGCCATGGCCTGAATAATCATGGCGCAGGAACGCGCGGCCTTCTCTTGCCGCCCAGTCCGACAGCGTCTGCGCCTTCGTGCCAAGCATGTCCGACTTGTAGCCGCCGAGCCAGACGATGCCGGGCGCAGAGCCAGCAGTGTGGCGCACCGCGATGCGCGATCCCCCAACACCGGGAAAGATTGGGACATCTAGAAAGAGTGGGGGCGTGACAATCATGGTTTTTTCCTCAACATCGGTCTTGTGACACAGCCGGCGGCGAGGCGGAAAGTGCTCGCGATGTTTCTTTGTTTGGTGCAGGGCAGCGATCAGGGTGATTTTCTGTCAATGCTGTGCTATTGACTCCGCCCGCGCGCTCACCACATTGGCGCGTCCACGCATCAACACTGACAAACCCTGAACGAAACGGCCAAGGAGACCACGACCATTCGCAGACCTTTCAAAGCAGCGGCGCCGACCAAGGATGGCCCGCGCTCCAACCGTGATATCCGGGTTCCCCGGGTCCAGCTTATCGACGCCGAAGGTCAGAACCGCGGCGATATTTCCATCAACGACGCATTGCTGCTCGCCGAAGAGGCTGGGCTCGATCTCGTCGAGATATCGCCCAATGCGGTGCCCCCCGTCGTCAAGATTCTCGATCTCGGCAAGTTGAAATACGCCAACCAGAAGAAGGCGGCCGAGGCGCGCAAGAATCAGAAGGTCATCGAGATCAAGGAGATCAAGATGCGCCCGAACATCGACAGCCATGACTATGAGACCAAGATGAAGGCGGTTCGCCGCTTCTTCGAGGAAGGCGACAAGGTCAAGCTGACGCTGCGGTTCCGTGGCCGCGAGATGGCGCATATGGAACTCGGCATGCAGCTTCTGAACAAGGTTCGCGAGGAAGTAGCGACCATCGCCAAGGTCGAGGCGGAACCGAAGCTCGAAGGCCGCCAGATGATGATGGTGCTGTCGCCGCGCTAAGCCGCGCTAAGGTGTGCTGAATACCAACACGTCTGAGATCACGATGACGTCAGGCTGGGTTGTCGCGCTTAAATCCGCCTGAATCACATCCCAAGGCGTCCCGGCGATCGGCGGGACGCCTTATTTCATTGGCCCAAGCTGCGACCGCCAGCAAAGCTCTTCGACGATCGGATTCCGCCATGGTCAATGAAGTCAAGATTTCGGACGTTCAGGACTTTAAATACGGGCTGGGCAACTATCAGCGGACACGCAGGATGGTGCTTGCCGTTCTGGTCCTGGTGCTGTTCGCGGCGTTGTTGTTCGGCCAATCGACCTTCCCGCCTGAAACCTGGGTGCATGAGTCGATCGAAATGTTCGGCGTGCTGCTGATTTTCCTCGGCATCGTCGGGCGCCTTTGGTCGACGCTCTACATTGGCGGGCGCAAATCTTCCGAGGTGGTGACCGGCGGGCCTTACTCGATCACCCGCAACCCACTTTATGTGTTCTCGACGGTAGCCGCGGCCGGCGTCGGGGCGCAGATCGGTTCGTTCTCCGGCATCGTTCTCTTCGCGCTTCTGTGCGCGGGCGCCTTCCATATCGTCATCCTGCGCGAGGAGAAATTCCTCAAGGAAGTACTCGGCGCGCCGTATGCGGCCTATCTGGCGCGGGTGCCGCGCTTCTTCCCGAAATTGTCGCTCTACCAGGAGGGCGACACGGGCAGCTTCAAGCCGCGCCTGTTGTTGACCACGCTGCTCGACGGCCTGGTGTTCCTCGTCGCGCTGCCGGCCTTCGAGCTGATCGATGGCGCTCAGCAGTCGGGCATGTTGCCGGTGCTGTTCCGGCTGCCTTAAGCCAAGGTAAGGCCTAGATAGGGCGCGCCCGGCTTCGGGTGTTGCACAGCAGCCGTCTTTCACGTATAGGACCGCCGTTCAAGAAAACCGCCCGGCAGGGCATGCCGTGGCGGTTTCATTTGCTTTTCGGGCTTTGGTCGGCCCGAAGCGAACAAGAAGCGCGATACTGCGCCAACAATACGGAGTAGCAAAATGCCCAAGATGAAGACCAAGTCCGCCGCCAAAAAGCGGTTCAAGATCACAGGTACGGGTAAAGTCCTGTCGGCTGCGGCCGGCAAGCGTCACGGCATGATCAAGCGTTCCAACAAGTTCATTCGAAATGCCCGCGGCACGATGGTTCTGGCTGAACCGGATGGCAAGAAGGTCATCAAGAATTTTCTTCCGAACGGCCTCTAAGGCATTCGGTCCGGACACGTTTTAAGGAGATCATGACATGGCACGCGTAAAGAGAGGCGTCACCTCGCACGCCAAGCACAAGAAGGTCCTGAAAGCCGCAAAAGGCTTCTACGGCCGCCGCAAGAACACCATCCGCATCGCCAAGCAGGCGGTGGAAAAGTCGCTGCAGTACGCTTACCGCGACCGCAAGAACCGCAAGCGCTCGTTCCGCGCTCTGTGGATCCAGCGCATCAACGCAGCGACCCACGAGCATGGCCTGACCTATGGCCGCTTCATCGACGGCCTCAACAAGTCGGGCATCGAGATCGATCGCAAGATCCTGTCGGATATGGCCATCCACGAGCCGCAGGCTTTCGCAGCGCTTGTGGCCAAGGCCAAGGTGGCGCTCGAATATCTGAAGAACACCACGCCGAACGCTTTTGAAAGCGCTGTCGCCTAAGACCAGCGCTTCCCAAGCATTCGCAATTCTGATTTGGGGAACCCGCGCTGGCACGGCTGGCGCGGGTTCTTTTTTGACTCTGATGTAACCAAATTGGTGACACGCCTGATGGTGGCGGGTCGCCCGATCGAGAGAGCTTCGCCGTGAACGCCACCGCTGGAAATCTTGAAGCCCTGGAAGATTCACTTCTGGCCGACATCGCGTCGGCCGCCGATGAGCCGGCCATCGAGGCCGTGCGCATCGCTGCCTTCGGCAAGAAGGGCACAGTGTCCGAGATGCTGAAAACGCTTGGCGCCATGACCGCCGAGGAGCGGCAGGTCAAGGGTCCTGTTATCAACGGCCTCAAGAACCGCGTCACCGACGCGCTGACGGCCCGCAAGGCCGAACTCAGGGATGCGGCGATCACCGCCCGCCTGGCCGCCGAAAAGGTCGACGTGACGCTGCCGGTGCGGCAGTCGCCGGCCGAGCGCGGCCGCATCCATCCGATCAGCCAGGTCATCGACGAGATCGCGGCGATCTTCGGCGATCTCGGTTTCTCCATAGCCGAAGGTCCGGATATCGAGACCGACTATTACAATTTCACCGCGCTGAATTTCCCCGAAGGCCATCCGGCGCGCGAGATGCACGACACCTTCTTCTTCCAGCCGGACGAGAAGGGCGAGCGGAAGCTTTTGCGCACCCACACCTCGCCGGTGCAGATCCGCACCATGGAGACGAAGAAGCCGCCGATCCGCATTGTCATTCCGGGCAAGACATACCGGCAGGATTCCGACGCCACCCATTCGCCGATGTTCCATCAGGTCGAGGGGCTTGTGATCGACAAGACAGCCAATGTCGCCAACATGAAGTGGGTGCTGGAGGAGTTCTGCAAGGCCTTCTTCGAGGTGCCACAGGTCAAGATGCGCTTCCGGCCGTCCTTCTTCCCGTTCACCGAGCCCAGCCTCGAGGTCGACATTCAGTGCGACCGCTCAAGGCCCGGCGAAGTGCGCTTCGGCGAAGGCTCCGACTGGATGGAGATCCTCGGCTGCGGCATGGTGCACCCCAACGTGCTGCGCCATGGCGGGCTCGACCCGGACGAATATCAGGGCTTTGCCTGGGGCATGGGCATCGACCGCATCGCCATGCTGAAATACGGCATGCCGGACCTGCGCGCCTTCTTCGATGCGGATGTACGCTGGCTGTCGCATTACGGTTTCAGGCCGCTCGACATGCCGACGCTGTTCGGCGGCCTGAGCGCATGACAGCGCCGCACACCGGCGGCTGTCGCTGCGGCGCCGTGCGGTTCGAGGCCTCGGCCGAACCGCATCACGTCAGCTATTGCCATTGCGGCGATTGCCGGCGGGCCAGCGGCGCGCCGGTATCGGCCTTTGTCGGCTTCCTGGTCGGTCAGGTCGCGTTCACCGGCAAGGCGCTGAAGATGTACGAGAACGGCCCGGTGACGCGCTCCTTCTGCGGCATCTGCGGCTCGCCCATCGCCTATGTCGACGAGCGGCTGGAGGACGACATCTACTTCATGCTCGGCGCCATGGACATGCCGGCCGATTTCAAGCCGACGCTGCATGCCTATGTCAGCGAGCAGCTTCCCTTCCTGCATATGTCCGACGACCTGCCGAGACATCTGAAAACAAGCGTCAAAAGACCAGACGGAACAATCCAATGAAATTCACCCTTTCCTGGCTCAAAGATCATCTCGAGACCGATGCCACGCTCGACGAGATCGTCGAACGGCTGACCTCGATCGGCCTCGAAGTCGAGCATGTCGACGACAAGTCGAGCCTGAAACCGTTCGTCATCGCCAGGGTTCTGACGGCGGTGCAGCATCCCGATGCCGACCGGCTGCGCGTGCTCACCGTCGACACCGGCGACGGCAAGCCACCGGTGCAGGTCGTTTGCGGCGCGCCCAATGCACGCGCGGGCCTGATCGGCGCCTTTGCCGCGCCCGGCACCTATGTTCCCGGCATCGACGTGACGCTGACGGTCGGCAAGATCAGGGGCGTCGAAAGCCATGGCATGATGTGTTCCGAGCGCGAGCTGGAACTTTCCGACGAGCACCACGGCATCATCGACCTGCCTGAAGATGCGCCGGTCGGCACCAGCTTCGCCGCCTATGCGCATCTCGACGATCCGGTCATCGAGATCAACCTGACACCCAACCGGCCGGACGCGACCAGCGTCTACGGCATCGCCAGGGATCTGGCGGCGAGCGGTCTTGGTCGCCTCGTCGGCGGCGCCATCATGCCCCATGTCGGCAACGGCATGTGCCCGGTGAAGGTGACGATCGTGGCGCCGGAACTTTGCCCCGGCTTTGCGCTGCGGCTGGTGCGTGGCGTCAAGAACGGTCCATCGCCGAAATGGCTGCAGCAGCGCTTGATCGCCATTGGGCTGCGGCCGATCAGTGCGCTGGTCGACATCACCAATTATGTCACCTTCGATCGCGGCCGGCCGCTGCATGTGTTCGACGCGAAGAAGGTTGCCGGCAATCTGGCCGTGCGGCGCGCGCACGATGGCGAAAAGGTGCAGGCGCTCGACGGCCGCGAATACACGCTGACACCAGAGATGTGCGTCATAGCAGACGACAATGGCGTCGAGTCGATCGCCGGCATCATGGGCGGCGAGCATTCGGGCTGTGACGAGAACACCACTGACGTGCTGATCGAATCTGCCCTTTGGGATCCGATCACCACGGCGCGCACCGGCCGCACGCTCGGCATCATCACCGACGCGCGCTACCGCTTCGAGCGCGGCGTCGACCCTGAATTCATGGTGCCCGGCGTCGAGCTGGCGACCAGATTGGTGCTCGATTTCTGCGGCGGCACGCCGACGGAGATCGAAGTGGCAGGCTATGGAGGCCACACGCCCAGGATCGTCTCCTTCCCGCTCTCGGAAGTGAAGCGGCTGACCGGCATCGAAGTGCCAACGGAGGAAAGCCGCCATATCCTGTCGCGCCTTGGCTTCAAGCCTGAGGGCTCGGGCGACGTCATCGATGTGGCGGTGCCGTCCTGGCGCCCGGATATCGACGGCAAGGCCGACCTGGTCGAGGAGGTGATGCGTATCCACGGCGTCGACAACATCGCACCGCAGCCGCTCGGTGCGCATGACGCGGTCAATGCCAAGATCCTCACCACGCTGCAGGTGCGTACCCGCACGGCCAAGCGCGCGCTTGCTGTACGCGGCATGATGGAAGCCGTCACCTGGTCGTTCATCCCGGCCAAACACGCCGAATTGTTCGGCGGTGGCCAGACGGCACTGAAACTCGCCAACCCGATCGCCGCCGACATGTCCGACATGCGGCCCTCGCTCTTGCCGGGGCTGATCGCCGCTGCCCAGCGCAACGCCGACAGGGGCATCGGCGACGTGGCGCTGTTCGAAGTTTCGGGCACCTATGAAGGCGACGGCGCCGACCAGCAGCGGCGCGTGGCCGCCGGCGTGCGTCGCGGCACCGCCAAGCTCGACGGTTCCGCCCGCAACTGGGCCGGCAATTCCGGCCCGGTCGGCGTGTTCGACGCCAAGGCCGACGCCATCGCCGCGCTCGAAGCCTGCGGCGCGCCGGTCGAGCGGCTGCAGATCGAGGCCGGCGGCCCGGCCTGGTATCATCCCGGCCGTTCCGGCACGATCAAGCTCGGCCCGAAAACCGTGCTCGGCACCTTCGGTGAATTTCACCCGAAGACGCTTGAGGGCCTCGACGCTTCCGGGCCGCTCTGCGGTTTCGAAGTGTTCGTCGATGCCGTGCCCGAGCCGAAGGCCAAGCCGACGAAAACCAAGCCGAAGCTGGAACTGTCTGCCTTCCAGGCGGTCAAGCGCGACTTCGCTTTCGTCGTGGACAAGACCCTCGAGGCCGGCACGCTAGTGCGCGCGGCGCTCGCCGCCGACAAGAAGCTGATATCAGGCGTTTCGGTGTTCGATATCTTCGAGGGAGCATCGCTTGGCGAGGCCAAAAAATCGATCGCCATCGAAGTGTCGATCCAGCCGGTCGAGAAGACATTGACCGACGAGGATTTCGAGGCGCTGGCCAAGCGCATCGTCGAGAATGTCGGCAAGCAGACCGGCGGCGTTCTGCGCGGCTAGAGTCTTTTGACGCAATTCCCAAGGGAAAGCGCTCTGCGCTTTTCCCGGGAAAACCGTTTCACACTTTTCCTGGAATTGCTCTGAGCCTTGCGAGCAGATGGCGAATCGCCCTCCAAAAGGGCGATGGACCATCTGCGTTATTCCGGCCTTCCTTTCGAAACGCAACGCACGGCGTTTCTTGAGATCGTCTCGGCTGACCCGCTCGTTCGCGAAGCGCTGACGCATGCCCGCGCGCTTGGTCTTGCCGACTGGCTGGTCGTCTCCGGCGCGCTCTACAACTCTGTCTGGAACCATCTGACCGGTAAGCAGCCGGGCTATGGCATCAAAGATGTCGACCTGTTCTATTTCGATGACAGCGACCTGTCCTACGAGGCGGAGGACGCGGTGATCCGCCGCGCGGCGGTGCATTTCGATGGACTGCCGCTGCCGGTCGAGGTGCGCAACCAGGCGCGGGTGCATCTGTGGTATCCGCAGAAATTCGGCCAATCGTGCCCACGCTATTCGAGTTCCAGCGAATCCGTCAGCTATTTCGCGTCGAAGACCCACGCGGTCGGCGTGCGATACAACGCGGATGGGCAGCTCGATCTGGTGGCGCCGTTCGGGCTCGACGACATTTTCTCGTTTCGCATCGTGCCGAACCGGGTGATGGACAACCAGCGGACGCATGAGGTGAAGAGTGCGCGGGCGAAGGAGCACTGGCCGGAGATTTCGGTGGTGGCTTGGTAGGAATGCCGGAATGTCGGCGCGAGGCACCCCCCTCTGTCCTGCCGGACATCTCCCCCGCAAGGGGCAGGGCTGTCCGGGGAAAGTTTTGAGTGAATCGAAATGCCGCATGTGCATGCCCCGCAAAACGGGGTTTGTCCGTCTTCTCTCTGGTTGTCGAGACTCAGAAAAGGAACGGGGCATGCGCTTTGCACCTAGCATCTTCGGGC
>NZ_JAMYSA010000055.1:0-41835 GCF_040321735.1 Mesorhizobium sp. M0293 | reverse complement strand
TCGAGGGCTCCGCAAATCACGAAGCCCCTCATGAATCACATTCGCATCCCATACGCACCTCCCGTTAACCCGAAGCGATTGCCCTAGCCACGAGGCTGGCCGTGCTTGACTTCGCCTCTGGCCATCTGTCGAGTGATCCAAAGGCTGTGCGGGGGCCGGACATGACGTCAAGCAGCGGGGAATCGGGATCGCCGGCCGGGCGGCCGGACAGCGGCCTGTCCTTCGTGCCGCCGGGTTGGCTCGCCTTGATCATGGCATGGTCAGCCTACGGCCTGATATCCGCCTGGCGGCTAGTGTGGGTTTACAGCCTGCCGGACGAAATCTTCTCCCTGATCTATGGCGGGCTCGCGGTCGACATCATCACCATTCTGTGGGGGCTTTATCTGCTCGGCCTCGCCTTCGGCCGCTCGGTGCGCTTCCCCCGCCAGTTCACCATCTGGCAGATCGCCACCATAGTCTGGCTGCTGGCGAGACAGGCCTATATGCTGTTGATGCCCGGTTTCGACCTCTCCGGCAGGGCGCTCGCCATCACCGCCGCCGAGATCGCCATCGGAATTCTCTGCATTTATCTTCTGCGCCGCGGTTCCGAAGCCGAGACCGTCTATACCAAGCCGGCAACCGAAGCACCGCCAGTCTTCGTTTCGATCGTCGCCGCCTTGCTCGGCATCATTCTCGGTGCGGTCATCGGCGCGGTGGGCGGCTTCGTCGCCGGCTCGATCATTGCCGATGCCACCGACATGGGCTGCTTCGAAGGCGCCTGCGGATACTTCACCGTGTTCATCGGCCTCGCCGGGCTGGTGGTCGGCGCCATCGCCGGCGGAATTTTAGCCGTCTGGCGTGTCCACCGGCGCAAACGCAAGCCGGTGGCTTAGGGCCGACCGGAGAAGGCGTGGCTTCAAATTCGCGTATGGCGATTGCGAACCAGGCATGCGCATTCTATCTCTCGTTTCGAAACGTGCCGGAAGGCCCTCGGGAGGAGCTTGAGGACTGATCCGGAGGAAGGTCTCTGATGTTTCGCTTCGTCTTCCGTCTTGCCGCAATGGTCGCGCTATCGATTTCCGTCATCATGGCGGTGCTCGACGTGACGCGCACCGTGGCGGCCTCGGCGCAGGTGCTGACCCCGCTCAACGCCAGTTGGCTGGCGGTATCGCCGGACACGCGGGCAGCCTTCGAAACCTTCATCCGAACCAACGCCAGTCCGTTGCTGTGGGACGGCGCCGTCGCCTGGGTGCTCAACCAGCCGGGCTTCGCCGTGTTCGCGGTGCTGGCCTTCCTGCTTTATGCGATCGGCTACAGGCGGCAACGGCGCACGGGACGGTTCGCCGCGAACTGATCCCTTTCCGCGTTCTACCCAGAGAGGAAAGCCGCGCATGTTCTTTCTCAGCGACATGCTGAACAAGAAGCTCAATCTGCCGAAGCCGTCCGAGGCGTTGCCGGGCCGCGCCAGGGCGATCCCGACCGCGCCAAGGCACAAGGTCTTGAAAAGGCCGCTCAAGGGTCCCTATCCCGAGGGGCTGGAGATGGCGATGTTCGGGCTGGGCTGTTTCTGGGGCGCGGAGCGGTTGTTCTGGCAGATCGAAGGCGTCTGGGTCACGGCGGTCGGCTATGCCGGCGGCTTCACGCCCAATCCGACCTACCAGGAAACCTGCACCGGGCTTACCGGCCATGCCGAAGTGGTGCTGGTCGTCCACGATCCCAGGATCGTCTCCTATGCCGCGCTTTTGAAGCTGTTCTGGGAAAGCCACGACCCGACGCAAGGCATGCGTCAGGGCAGTGATGTCGGCACCCCCTACCGCTCCGCGGTCTACACGAACGGTGATGCGCAATTGCGGGCGGCGAGCGCCTCACGCGATACCTATGAGGCTTCGCTGCGCAGCGCCGGCTACGGCAGGATCACCACCGAGATCGCGCCGGCGCCCGAGTTCTACTTCGCCGAGGGCGACCACCAGCAATATCTGGCCAAGAACCCTTACGGCACTTGTAGCCTCCAGGGCACCGGCGTCGCTTGCACCATTGCGGCCGCCGCCTGCGCCTGAAGCCTTTGGCGCAACGATCAAGCTGCGGCGCAGCCTCACCGCGCCATGCTTTTCCAAAAGGTCAAAATTCCGCGTGAATTTTGTTTCGGGCCATGCCAGATTGCCCCGAGCGGGAGGGGAGTACACTCCTGGCTGACGTCGCATGCCTGCCGGAGAACCGGGCCGGTATGCGGTGCATAACGGAAAAAATAACCGACAGGGTGTGGATCACATGAAACGTATCGTTCTCGGCCTCCTGGCCGCAACCGCAATGGTTCTTCCGGCTTTCGCCGCGGATGTCCAGCCGGCCATCCTCTATGATCTCGGCGGCAAGTTCGACAAATCCTTCAACGAGGCCGCCTATCATGGCGCCGAGAAGTTCAAGACAGAGACCGGCACGGCCTACGTCGAATTCGAGGTGTCCAACGCCTCGCAGCGCGAGCAGGCTCTGCGCCGCTTTGCCGAGGACGGCCGCAACCCGATCGTCATGGCCGGCTTCGCCTGGGAGGATGCGCTGAAGAAGGTCGCGGCCGAGTATCCTGACCTCAACTTCGCCATCATCGACGACGCCGTCGATTTGCCCAATGTCCGCTCGCTGGTATTCAAGGAGAATGAAGGCTCCTATCTGGTCGGCATCCTGGCGGCGATGGCATCGAAGTCGAAGAAGGTCTCCTTCATCGGCGGCATGGACATTCCGCTGATCCGCAAGTTCGAATGCGGCTATGTCGGCGGCGCCAAGTCGGCCGGCGCGACGGACGTCATCCAGAACATGACCGGCGACACGCCGGCTGCCTGGAACGACCCGGCCAAGGGCGGCGAGATCGCCAAGACGCAGATCGACCAGGGCTCCGACGTGGTCTATGCCGCGGCTGGCGGCACCGGCGTCGGCGTGCTGCAGGCCGCGGCTGATGCCGGCAAGCTTGGCATCGGCGTCGATTCCAATCAGAACGGCCTGCAGCCCGGCAAGGTGCTGACCTCGATGATGAAGCGCGTCGACGTTGCCGTCTACAACGCCTTCATGGACGGCAAGAATGGCACCTTCAAGGGCGGCCTGCAAAATCTCGGCCTCAAGGAGGGCGGCGTCGACTACGCCATGGACGACAACAACAAGGCGCTGGTCACCGATGAGATGAAGGCCGCCGTCGAAAAGGCCAAGGCCGATATCATCTCCGGCAAGATCGAGGTGCACGACTACACCGCCGACAACGCCTGCCCCTATTGAGCGGCACAAATATACAGCCATGATCTGCAAACCGCCGGGGGCAAGCCTGGCGGTTTTTGCCTTTTGCCAGACCGGAAAAACGTTCGTCGCTCCGTAGGAAACATCATTCCGGGACGCAGATGCAGCCGACAATCGAACCCATGAACGAGCGCGATGTGGCAGCCCTCGCGCAACTGCGCCTGGCCACCTTTTTCGAGGGAACCGGAAGGACCCTCGAGGAAGACGCTGCGGGGCTTCGCGGCTTGCTCGCCGGTGACGGCTTCGAGGCCGCATTCGTGGCCCGGATCGACGGCGTGCCGGTTGGGACATGCCTGCTGGTCCGCCACGAACTGGAGCCAGCGCATGATCTGACGCCATGGCTGGCCGGCTTGGTGGTCGATGCCGGGCATCGACGCCGAGGCATCGCTACCGCGCTGGTCAAGGCAACGGAAGCGCATGCGGCGTCACAGGGCGTCGAGACGCTTTATCTCTACACGTGGAATGCGCGTGGTTTCTACGCCGCTCTCGGTTGGGACACGGTTGAGATCTTTGGCCAGGACGGCGAGAGAATGGCGCTGATGGCGCGCCAGCCTCGCCTATAGCAGCTTCGCGAAGAGATAGCCGAACGCGAAGGCCACGATCAGCCCGGAGGCGACGACAAATCCGCGCCGCCCGCCAAGCGTGTGTAGGCCGATGCCGTACGGCCGCTGCGACAGGCTTCGGATCACTGTTGGCGGCCTGGCATCGCTCAGGCCAGAGGTGCGCATCTGCGGCAGGTCTCCAATGCGCTGCGTGATCTGCTTCCAGCGCTCTTCGCCCGCAGGTTCGGCACGGTCGAAGACATGCATGCGCTCGGCAAACTGCACGACCGCGTCGCGGAAGGCGGGATCGATCTCCAGGTCGCGCTCGGCCCGTTCGCGGTCGGCGTCGTTCATCAGGCCGAGCACATAGTCGCCTGCCCGCGCGATGCGATCGCTTTCACTGGCCATGGCGTGCACCCTCCCCTTTCCTCACCAGTGCGGCGGCTTGGTTACAGGCACGTCGTCTCCTGCCTGCTCCTCCAGCGCCAGGAAGCGGTCGGTCAGCGCATCGAGCTTGCGCTGCATGCGCTCGATCACCTTCCACTGCTCGGCGATCTGGCCGGACAGTTCCTCGATGGTCTTCTCTTGTTCGGCGGCGCGGATCTCCAGCGTCGTCAGCCGGTCGGCGGGCATGATCATTCAAATCCCCAGTCTTTCACCGCGATGTCTCGCACTACGTTGCGCAGCGATGCGAATGTCGGCTTTCCCATATTAGCGAATGTGAAGGCCCCGGCCACGTTGGAAATTGACAAGCGCACCGGGATTTGTCGAGAGTGACCCTGCTCCGGCCAATTGGCATGGACGGAGCGTCATGCTAGGCGTTTTGACCAAGCGATAAAAAAATTAAGAGTG
This sequence comes from Mesorhizobium sp. M0293, assembly GCF_040321735.1. Taxonomy (NCBI): domain Bacteria; kingdom Pseudomonadati; phylum Pseudomonadota; class Alphaproteobacteria; order Hyphomicrobiales; family Phyllobacteriaceae; genus Mesorhizobium; species Mesorhizobium sp. M0293. The sequence goes on along the minus strand of NZ_JAMYSA010000055.1, from coordinate 37,186 downwards.
GGACAGGCTGCATGGCGCAAGCCGCAATCGAGCTGATTGGCATCGACAAGAGTTTTGGCGCCGTGCGCGCCAACCGCGACATCAATCTGGAGATCGCGCGCGGCACCATCCACGGCATCGTCGGCGAGAATGGCGCGGGCAAGTCGACGCTGATGTCGATCCTCTATGGCTTCTACCAGGCCGACAGCGGCGAAATCCGCGTCGGCGGCCAGCCGGCCTCGATCAAGACCCCCAATGACGCGATCGCGCTCGGCATCGGTATGGTGCATCAGCATTTCATGCTGGTCGACAATTTCTCGGTGCTTGAAAACATCATTCTTGGCGCCGAAAGCGATGCGTTGCTGAAGCGCAGCATCGCCAAGGCGCGCTCCGAACTGGAGCGGCTGGAGCGCGAATACGGGCTGGAAGTCGATCCCGATGCGATCGTCGAGGAACTGCCGGTCGGCCTGCAGCAGCGTGTCGAGATCCTCAAGGCGCTCTATCGCGGCGCCGAGATTCTGATCCTCGACGAACCGACGGGCGTGTTGACGCCGGCAGAGGCCGACCATCTGTTCCGCATCCTCAGGCAGTTGAAGGACCAGGGCAAGACGGTGGTGCTGATCACCCACAAACTGCGCGAGATCATGGCCATCACCGACACGGTGTCGGTCATGCGCCAGGGCACGATGGTGGCGACGCGCGAGACCGCCAAGACCACCGTCGAGGAGCTGGCCGAGCTGATGGTCGGACGGCGCGTGCTCTTGAGGGTCGAAAAGGGCGAGGCGGAAGCCGGCGCTGTCAAGCTCGCGGTCAAGAACCTGACGGTCAAGGACACACGCGGTGTCACCATGGTCGACGACATCTCGTTCGATATCAGGGCCGGCGAGATCGTCGGCATCGCCGGCGTCGCCGGCAACGGACAATCCGAACTGCTCGAGGCGATTTCCGGCATCAGGCGTGCCGTCTCCGGCTCGGTCATGCTCGACGGCAAGCCGATCGCCCTGACCGGTGCCGCCGACCCCGGCGAGCTTCGCGACCGCGGCCTGGCACACGTGCCGGAGGACCGCCATCATGTCGGGCTGGTGCTGGCCTTCGAGGAGAACGAGAATTCGATCCTCGGCTATCACGACGATCCCCGCTATTTGAAGGGGCCGTTCCTCAACATCGATGCCATCCGTAACGATGCCAAGGACAAGATCGCCAAATACGATATCCGGCCGGCCGATTGCCGGTTGAAAACCGCCAATTTCTCCGGCGGCAACCAGCAGAAGATCGTGCTGGCGCGCGAAATGGAACAGGACCCCGGCGTGCTGATCGTCGGCCAGCCGACGCGCGGCGTCGATGTCGGCGCCATCGAATTCATCCACAAGCGCCTGATCGCCATGCGCGACCAGGGCAAGGCGGTGCTGGTGGTGTCGGTCGAACTGGACGAGATCCGCTCACTCTCCGACCGCATCCTGGTGATGTTTGCCGGCCGCATCGTCGGCGAGCGCGGCCCGGAGGCAACCGAGGGCGAACTCGGCCTGCTGATGGCCGGCGTCGAGCATCAGGAGGCAGCGGAATGAGCACGCCCTACGCCAAGCTGCCGGCCTGGGCCGACTACGGCCTGATCCCGGTGATCAATCTGTTCGTTGCCTTCGTCGTCGCCGGCTTCGTCGTGGTTCTGGTCGGCGAAAACCCGTTCCGCGCCGCCGTCATCCTGGTCGAGGGCGCCTTCGGCAAGGGGACTGGCATTGCCTTCACCCTATTCTACGCCACGACTTTCATCTTCACCGGCCTGTCCGTGGCGGTTGCCGCGCATTGCGGCCTGTTCAACATCGGCACCGAGGGCCAGGCCTACATCGCTGGACTCGGCATCGCCATTGTCTGTCTGTCCTTTGACAGCGTGCTGCCATGGTGGCTGACATTTCCGCTGGCCATCGTCGCTTCGGCGGTCGTGGGCGCGTTGTGGGGACTCATCCCCGCCTATCTGCAGGCCAAGCGCGGCTCGCACATCGTCATCACCACCATCATGTTCAACTTCATCGCCGCCTCGATCATGGTTTACTTGCTGGTCGGCCCCTTGAAGCCGGCAGCGTCGCAAGCGCCGCAGACGCGCAACTTCCTCGCCGGCGCGGAATTGCCTAAGCTCAACTGGATCATCGAACTGTTCGGCGCCAAGATCCGTTCGGCACCGCTGAACATTTCCTTCCTGCTGGCGCTGGTCATGGCCTTCCTCGTCTGGCTGCTGATCTGGCGCACCAAGCTCGGCTACGAGATGCGCACCTACGGTCACAGCCCGAAGGCGGCACGCTATGCCGGCATTTCGGAAACCCGCATCATCATCACCGCCATGATGATCTCGGGCGCGCTCGCCGGCATGATGGCACTCAACCCGGTAATGGGCGACCAGCACAACGTCGCGATCGATTTCGTTTCCGGCGCCGGTTTCGTCGGCATCGCCGTGGCGCTGATGGGCCGCCTGCACCCTATCGGCATCGTGCTGGCGGCGATCCTGTTCGGCATGCTTTACCAGGGCGGCGCCGAGCTTGCCTTCGAGATGCCGGCGATCAGCCGCGACATGATCGTCATCATTCAAGGGTTGGTCATCCTGTTTGCCGGCGCACTCGAGCACATGTTCAGGCCTTACATCCAGGCGCTGTTCGCCTCGTTCAATCCGAGGTCGGTCGGCATGGAAGCGGTCAAGAGTAAGGGTGCCTGAGATGGATGTGTTCAACGCAATCGTCCAGACACTGGACTCGACCATCCGCCTCTCGGTGCCGCTGCTGCTGGCATGCCTCGCCGGCCTCTATTCGGAACGCGCCGGCATCTTCGACATCGGTCTCGAAGGCAAGATGCTGGTCGGTGCCTTCGCCGGCGCGGCGGCGGCTTCCGTGTTCCATTCGGCCTTTCTCGGCCTCGGCATGGCCATCCTGATCTCGGTCGCCTTTGCCATGATCCACGGCTTTGCCTCGATCACCCATCGCGGCAACCAGATCGTCTCCGGCGTGGCGATCAATTTCATCGCTGCCGGCTCGACCATCATCCTCGGCCAGGCCTGGTTCCAGCAAGGCGGGCGCACGCCGGCGCTGCAACCGGGCGAACGCTTCGAGGCCATCATTTGGGCCGGCGCCGATGCCATCCACAATGTGCCGATCATTGGACCGATCTATGCCGAGCTGCTGTCGGGCCACTCGATCCTGGTCTATCTCGCTTTCCTGATGGTGCCGTTCACCTGGTGGGTGCTGTTTCGCACCCGCTTCGGCCTGCGCCTGCGCGCCGTCGGCGAGAACCCGGCCGCCGTCGATACCGCCGGCATCTCCGTCGCCTGGCTTCGCTACCGAGCGTTGATCTGCACCGGCATCCTCACCGGCATCGCCGGCGCCTATCTGTCGATGGTGCAAAATGGCGGCTTCGTGAAGGACATGACCGCCGGCAAGGGCTACATCGCGCTGGCAGCCCTGATCTTCGCCAAGTGGAAGCCGGTCAACGCCATGTTTGCCTGCCTGCTGTTCGGCTTCCTCGACGCGCTGTCGATCCGCCTGCAAGGCTCGCCGCTGCCCATCATCGGCAAGGTGCCGGTGCAGTTCATGCAGGCGCTGCCCTACATCCTCACCGTCATCCTGCTCGCCGGCTTCATCGGCAAGGCCATTCCACCGCGCGCCGGCGGCGTGCCCTACGTCAAGGAACGCTGAGCCGGGCGGCTTTGTGCCGGGTTTTGGACACGATCATCGGAGAGAACACCTGAATGTCGCATGACCTGTTCGAGGCCGCCAAGGCTGCCATGGCCAAGGCCTATGCGCCCTATTCGAAGTTTCCGGTGGGCGCCGCCTTGCGCACCGAGGATGGGCGCGTCTTTACCGGTGCCAACATCGAGGTCGCCTCCTACCCGGAAGGCTGGTGCGCCGAGACCACAGCGCTCGGCCACTACATCATGGGCGGTGGCGGTAAGATCGTGGAAATCGCCGTTCTTGCCGAGCGCATGGCGAAATGCTCGCCTTGCGGCGGCTGCCGGCAGCGGCTGGCGGAATTCTGCCGGCCGGAAACCAAGCTTTATCTCTGTGACAATGCCGGCGTGGCCGAGACCGTTACCATGGGCGACATGCTGCCCTATGGCTTCCGCGGCGACATCTTGAAATGAAGACGTGGCTCAAATGAAGAATTGGCTGAAATGAAGAGCTGGCTCAAATGACGGAAAAGGCGCTGGATCATCTCATCGAAAGGCTGGACGGCCTGGCGCCGTTGACGGCGCTGGTGCTGGGTTCGGGCCTGGGCGGGCTGGTCGACCAGATCGAGGATTCGATCCGCATCTCCTATGCCGAGCTGCCGGGCTTTCCCAGAAGCGGCGTCACCGGCCATGCCGGCGAAGTGGTGGCGGGGCTGTTTGCCGGCGTGCCGGTGCTGATGCTGTCCGGCCGCGCCCACTACTATGAGCACGGCGTTGCTGCGGCGATGCGCCCGGTGCTGGAAGTGCTTGCCGGCATCGGCATCACGAAACTGATCCTCACCAATGCCGCCGGCTCGGTCGATCCGGACATGCCGCCGGGTTCGGTGATGCTGATATCGGACCACATCAATTTCTCGGGCAGCAATCCGCTGATCGGCGAACCCAGAGACCGCCGCTTCGTCGGTCTCACCGAAGCCTATGATGCCGGCATCCGCAAGGCCATCGAACGGGCGGCGAAAGCGACCGGCACCACACTGCACAAGGGCGTCTACATGTGGTTCTCGGGGCCATGCTTCGAGACGCCGGCCGAAATCCGCATGGCGCGCATCATGGGCGCCAACGCGGTCGGCATGTCGACCGTACCCGAGGTCATTCTCGCCCGTTTCCTTGGATTGCGCGTCGCCGCCTGTTCGGTCATCACCAATTTGGCTGCCGGCATGACTGGGGCCGAGCTCTCGCACCAGGAGACCAAGGACATGGCACCGGTTGGCGGCGCGCGGCTGGCAACGATCCTGCAACGCGTGTTCCGCGACGGACTGCTGGAGAGCTGATGCTTCCGCAGGAAATCATCCGCCGCAAGCGCGATGGCCTGAGGCTGTCGGAGCAGGAGATCGCCGGCTTCGTCGAGGGCGTGACGTCAGGGGCCGTTTCGGACGGTCAGGTCGGTGCCCTCGCCATGGCGGTGTTCTTCAACGGCATGAGCCGCGACGAGGCGGTGGCGCTGACGCTCGCCATGCGCGATTCCGGCGACGTGCTCGACTGGTCGGACCTGCCCGGCCCGGTCACCGACAAGCATTCGACCGGCGGCGTCGGCGACAATGTCTCGCTCATGCTGGCGCCGATCGTCGCCGCCTGCGGCGCTTATGTGCCGATGATATCAGGCCGTGGCCTTGGCCACACCGGCGGCACGCTGGACAAGATGGATGCCATCCCCGGCTATGTCAGCCAGCCCGATATCGCGCTGTTTCGCAAGGCGGTGCTTGAAACCGGCTGCGCCATCATCGGCCAGACCGCCGACCTCGCGCCCGCCGATCGACGGCTCTATGCGATCCGCGATGTCACCGGCACGGTCGAATCGGTGCCGCTGATCACCGCTTCGATCCTGTCGAAGAAGCTGGCGGCCGGGCTGCAATCGCTGGTGCTCGACGTCAAGGTCGGCAACGGCGCCTTCATGGAGAAGTCGCGCGACGCGACCGCACTGGCCAACAGCCTGGTCGAAATCGCCAATGGTGCCGGGCTGAACGCCTCGGCGTTGATCACCGGCATGAACGAGCCGCTGGCGTCGGCCGCCGGCAACGCCGTCGAGGTGCGCAATGCTGTCGATTTCCTCACTGGTCGGTTTCGCGACCATCGGCTGGAGGACGTGACGCTGGCGCTGGCCGCCGAAATGCTGCAGTCGGCGGGGCTGGTGTCGTCCAACCAGGATGGCATGCGGCGCGCCACCGAGACGCTCGCCAGCGGCCGCGCCGCCGCCACCTTCGCACGCATGGTGGCCGCGCTTGGCGGTCCCGCCGATTTCATCGAGAAGCCGGAAAAATATCTGCCAGCGGCTGCGACCGAATTTGCCGTCAAGGCGACCGCAAACGGCTTCGTCACCGGCATAGCCACCCGCGACATCGGGCTCGCCGTGGTCAGCCTGGGAGGTGGACGCACGCGGCCGGACGACAAGATCGACCCTGCGGTCGGCATCACCAGGCTGTTGCCTATCGGTGCGGAGGTCAGGCTCGGCGAGCCGCTGGCATTGGTCCATGCCCGCTCGTTGGCCGATGCCGAGGCCGCCGCCGCCGCCGTGCTTTCGGCCTATACGGTCGGCGCTTCGAAGCCGGCGGCCGACAAGTCGGTCATCCGGCGGATTCTGCCGCGCGGCTGAGCAATTCCAGGAAAAGTGTGTAACGGTTTTCCCGGGAAAAGCGCATAGCGCTTTCCCTTGGGAATTGCGGAAAACAAATAGGACTTTACTGGACGAGCAGCAGCGCGCCATTCTCGGCCTGGTATTTGCTGAGCCGGTTGAGGAAGCTCATGCCGATCAGATTGGTGCGCAGCGCCCTGTCGTCGAGCACGATGGTCTGGACATCGTTGACCGTGATGTTTCCGATCTGCAGGCGGTCGATCATTGCCACGGCCGCCTTGATGGTGCCGTTGGCGGTGCTGACTTCGTGGTTGAAATCGGAAGCGTTCAACGACAGGCCGATCCTGCGTGCTGTCGAGGTGTTGATGGCGACCAACGTGGCGCCGGTGTCGATCAGGCCGTCGATCTGACGTCCGTTCAGCTTGAAGGCCGACGAGAAGTGTCCACGCTCGTCTGCCGCAACGACCACCTTGCGGCCCATCGGCAACGGCGCCACCGGCTTGTCGGGGACCGATGCCAGGTTGACGTTCGGTTGGGCTCCGGCCGCCTGTTTGCCCGGCACCGTCGATTTCAGCAGGTTTTCGACGAATTGCGGATTTGCCTGATACACGATCGGTATCGATGCCGACGTGCCGGCGAAAACGCCGAGGATAAGAAGTTTGCGCAGCATGGACCGGCTTCGCCGCATGACCCCGAAAATCGGGATCGATTTTCGGAAAGGGTCATGCGCAAAATCAAAGTGCTACAGCGTCATTTGCGCGTCCGAATGGTCGCGCGGCGCTGTAGTGAGCCGATCCTTAAGCCCGGATGGTGTTTGCCGCTTTAACACGCGCCAAAACCCCGCCTTTGCGTAAATATTTGGTAAATCGTACCAGGCAACTTTGGCTGGTATTATTTGGTCCCGTACATGCGATCACCGGCATCGCCGAGGCCGGGCATGATGTAGCCCTTCTCGTTGAGCTGGCGGTCGATTGAAGCGGTGAAGACGGGAACGTCCGGATGCGCCTTTGTGAAGCGCTCGATGCCTTCGGGCGCCGCCAGTAGGCAAAGGAAGCGGATGTTGGTGGCACCGCGCTCTTTCAGCTTGTCGATCGCCGCGATCGCCGAATTGGCGGTCGCCAGCATCGGGTCGACGACGATGACCAGCCGGTCGCCGAGATCGCTCGGTGCCTTGAAGAAATACTCGACCGCTTCCAGCGTTTCGTGGTCGCGATAGAGACCGACATGGGCGACGCGGGCCGCCGGCACCAGGTCGAGCAGGCCTTCCAGCAAGCCGTTGCCGGCGCGCAGCACCGAGGCGAAGACCAGCTTCTTTCCCTCCAGCGTCGGCGCTTCCATGGTTTCCATCGGCGTCTCGATCGTCGTGGTCGTCAGTTCGAGGTTGCGAGTGACCTCATAGCCAAGCAGCAGCGATATTTCGCGCAGCAGCCGGCGGAAGCCCGCCGTCGAGGTTTCCTTCTTGCGCATGATGGTCAGCTTGTGCTGGACAAGCGGATGGTCGATGACGGTGACGCCCTGCATAATGTGCTCCGAGCCGCGATGGAAAGTGGTGAATGGTGAATAGTGAATAGTGAATGGGTTTGCGAGTCTTTTGCGAGATGCGGAAAGGTGACGCTTGACAGGCAGACAGGGCCTCCCACCATTCACCATTCACCATTCACCATTCACCTCTTCGCATCGAGCCGGGCAAGAAGTGCTGTCTTGGTCTTTTTGTCGACGAAAGCGGCTTCGATGGCTGTACGGGTAACGGCGGCCAGCGCCTTTTCGTTCATCGAGAAATGCTCGGCGGCAATGTCGTATTCGCGCTTCAGCGAGGTCCAGAAATACGGCGGATCATCGGAATTGAGCGTCACCTTGCAGCCGGCCGCCTGCAGGGACGGAAACGGATGGTCGGCAAAACTGTCGAACACCTTGAGCGCGATGTTGGAGCCGGGGCAGCATTCCAGCACGACGCCCTCGTCGGCGATGCGCCGGACAAGGTCCGGATTTTCGATGGCACGCACGCCATGGCCGATGCGCGACGGGCGGATATGGTCGAGCGCCGCCTGGACGGTCTCCCAGCCTGTCAGTTCGCCGGCATGGATAGTGATGCCGAGCCCGGCCTCGCGGGCGATCTCGAAAGCCCTGACATAATCCTCCATCTCGCCGATGCGCTCATCGCCGGCGACGCCGAAACCGGTGACCAGCGGGTGCCCGCAACGCGCCGCGAAACGCGCCGCCTGCTCGATCGACTCGACGCCGACATTGCGCACGCCGGTAACGATCATGCGGCCCTCGATGCCGGTCTTGGCCTTGGCGCGGGCCATGCCTTCGCCAAGCGCGTCGGTATAGGCCTTAGGCGACAGCCCGGCCTTCCTGGCATGGTCCGGCGAGGTGAACACCTCGGAATAAATCGCCCCGTCGCGGGCAAGGCTGGTCAGATAATGATCGGCCAGCCGCGCATAGTCCTCCTCGGTCCGAAACAGATCGGAGGAAAAGTCGTAAGCGGCGAGGAAGGACGTGAAATCGTGCCAGACGAATGAACCGTTCTGGATATAGGGCGAGGTGTCCTTGCCGTATTTCTGCGCCTGGCGGATGACGAGTTCTGGCGACGCTGCCCCTTCGATGTGGCAGTGCAGTTCCGCTTTCAAAGGCATTCAAACATCCCGTCGGTCAGTCCAGGTCTCGAAAACCCGCCACCTGGAAGCGCGGCTGAACACCGCGCCTTAAACAATAGCGCCCGCACCATCGATCGGCTATGGTCCCGCCGGTTTTATGACGGATCAAAAAAATGTCAGTTGAGAGAACCACGGCCGCGGGCGGCATGGAAACCTCCTATGGTTTCAAGCGTGTAGGGGCTGGCGACAAGCAGTCCCTGGTCAACGATGTTTTCCACAAGGTCGCCAACCGCTACGACCTGATGAACGATCTGATGTCGGCCGGCCTGCACCGGCTGTGGAAGGACGCCATGGTCACCTGGCTCAATCCTCCAAAAAGGATCGGCTGGCGCGTCCTCGACGTTGCCGGAGGCACCGGCGACATCGCCTTCCGCATCGTCGATGCCAGTCATGGCAATGCCCATGCCACCGTGCTCGACATCAATGGCTCGATGCTCTCCGTCGGCCGCGACCGGGCCGAAAAGAAAGGCCTGTCCGGCAACACCGATTTCGTCGAGGCCAATGCCGAGGAACTGCCCTTCCCTGACGCCGCATTCGACGCCTACACCATCGCTTTCGGCATCCGCAACGTGCCGCGCATCGACGTCGCGCTCAGCGAAGCGTTCCGCGTGCTGAAGCCGGGCGGGCGCTTCCTGTGCCTGGAATTTTCCGAAGTCGAGATGCCGCTGCTCGACAAGGCCTACGAAGCCTGGTCGTTCAATGCCATTCCGAAGATCGGCAAGATGGTCACCGGCGACGGCGAGCCCTATTCCTATCTGGTCGAATCGATCGCCAGGTTCCCCAACCAGCAGAATTTCGCGACGATGATTTCCCGCGCCGGCTTTGATCGCGTTTCCTTCCGCAACTATTCCGGCGGTATTGCCGCGCTTCATTCGGGCTGGAAGCTTTGAGGCCGGGGGGCATTTCTCACATTCGACATGCGCTATGCCGGTTCGAAGAGCCGGCAGGACGGGCGCGGCCATGAGCACCGTCAGCGCTGGATTTCGGCTCATGCGGGCCGGCTGGGTGCTGGTGCGCGAGGGCGTCGTTGCCGCCTTACCCGGCGAGGAACTGTCCGGCCTGCCGAAGTTCGGCTGGCGGCTGGCGCGGCTGTTCACCCGCCGCCGCGCGCTTGCTTATGAGCGCAGCGACCGGCTGGCCAAGGCGGTCGTCCGGCTCGGTCCCTCCTACGTCAAGCTCGGCCAGTTCCTGGCGACACGGCCCGACGTCGTCGGCAACGACATGGCGCTTGATCTCGCCATGTTGCAGGACAAGATGCACACCTTTCCGAAGGCCGAGGCGATAGCGGCTATCGAGACTTCGCTCGGGCGCAAGGTCGGCGATCTCTACGCGCAATTCGGCGACCCGGTCGCAGCCGCCTCCATCGCCCAGGTCCATGCCGCCGACACCCTCCACGACGGCGTTGCCACTAAGGTGGCGGTCAAGGTGATCCGGCCGGGCGTGCGCCGCCGCTTCTTCCATGATCTCGAAAGCTATTTCCTCGCCGCCCGCCTGCAGGAGAAATACATCCCCTCGTCACGCCGGCTGCGGCCGGTCGAGGTGACCGAAACGCTGGCGCAGACCACCAAGATCGAGATGGATCTCCGCCTCGAAGCGGCCGCTCTCTCGGAATTGGGTGAAAACACCAAGGATGATCCCGGCTTTCGCGTGCCATCCGTCGACTGGGAGCGCACCGGCCGCGACGTGCTGACCATGGAATGGGTCGACGGCGTCAAGATGAACGACATTGCCGGCCTTGCCGCTGCCGATCATGATCTGAAAACCATCGCCGCCAACCTGATCCAGTCGTTTCTGCGCCATACGCTACGCGACGGATTCTTCCACGCCGACATGCATCCGGGAAACCTGTTCGTCGAGGCAAACGGCACCATCGTCGCCGTCGATCTCGGCATTGCCGGACGTCTCGGCAAGAAAGAGCGTCGCTTCCTCGCCGAAATCCTCTACGGCTTCATCACGCGCGACTATCTGCGCGTCGCCGAGGTGCATTTCGAGGCCGGCTATGTGCCGCGCCAGCACAATGTCGCGGCCTTCGCCCAAGCGATCCGGGCGATCGGCGAGCCGATTCACGGCCAGCCGGCCGAGACCATCTCGATGGCCAAGCTTTTGACGTTGCTGTTCGAGGTAACCGAACTCTTCGACATGGCGACCCGGCCGGAACTGATCCTGCTGCAGAAGACCATGGTTGTGGTCGAGGGCGTCGCCCGCACGCTCGACCCGGCTTTCAACATGTGGAAGACGGCCGAACCGGTGGTAAGCGGCTGGATCGCCGGCAACCTCGGACCGCGTAGCATGATGCTCGATGCGCGCGATGGCGCCAAGGCGCTACTGACGCTGGCCCGCCAGGCGCCCGAGCTTGCGGCGCGCACCGATCGGCTGTCGCGCGAGATCGACCTGATGGCCGAGCATGGCCTACGCTTCGATGAGACAACCGCTCACGCCATCGGCAAAGCCGAGGCGCGTTACAGCCGCTCCGGCCGCCTGGCGCTGTGGGTGATCGCGCTGACGCTGGTCTATATCGCCTGGAAGATCATCTAACGGCCAGTCGCTGATGGTTCGATTCCGCAAACTTGCGGCGGTTTGATTGCATTGCTATCATTGCCATCAATAGCCCCAACGAAGTGCAATCACATGGCCAGCATCACGATCCGCAACCTGGACGACGAGGTCAAGGAGTTGCTGCGCCGATTGGCGGCGGAAAACGACCGCTCCATGGAAGAGCAGGCGCGGGTCATGATCCGGGCCGCTGTCGAAGGGCAGATCGGCCCCATGGGTCGCATCGACCAGATCGAAAGAACGCTGCGCGAGTTGACCAGCGTGCACGGCGCGGCGACCCCGGCTAACGCGCCGGCAGACAAGAGGCTGCCGCGCGGCCTCTCCGGCAAGCGCATCCTGCTCATCATCGGTGGTGGAATCGCCGCCTATAAGGCGCTCGATCTGATCCGCCGGCTACGCGAGCGCGGTGCTGCGGTTCGGGTGGTGATGACATCGGCCGCACAGGAATTCGTCACCACGCTGTCGGTCGGCGCGCTTTCCGCCGACCATGTCTTCACCGAATTGTTCGACCGCAATGACGAGCACGATGTCGGCCACATCAGGCTGTCGCGCGAGGCCGACCTGCTGGTGGTGGCGCCAGCCACCGCCGACCTGATGGCCAAGCTTGCCAATGGCCACGCCAACGATCTGGCCTCCACCGTGCTCATCGCCACCGACAAGCCGGTGTTGATGGCACCGGCCATGAACCCCAGGATGTGGGCGCATCCGGCCACCCGCCGCAACCGCGTAACGCTGCAGAAGGACGGCGTTGCCTTCGTCGGCCCGGCCAAGGGCGAGATGGCCGAAAGCAATGAAGCGGGCGAAGGCCGCATGGCCGAGCCGCTGGAGATCGTCGCCGCCATCGAGGCCCTGCTCGATGTCAGCCCCAAGCCGCTGTCGGGGCGCAAGATCATCGTCACCTCCGGCCCGACGCACGAGCCGATCGACCCGGTGCGCTACATTGCCAACCGTTCGTCCGGCAAGCAGGGCCACGCCATCGCGGCAGCTCTGGCCAGGCTCGGCGCCGATGTGCGTCTCGTCTCCGGCCCGGTCGGTATTGCCGATCCCACCGGCGTGAAAACCATCCATGTCGAACGGGCGCAAGAGATGCGCGACGCGGTGGAACAGCTTCTGCCCGCCGACGCGGCGGTGTTCGTCGCCGCTGTTGCCGACTGGCGCACGGAGAATTCAGCCGGTGAGAAAATCAAGAAGGTCGCGGGCGAAGGGCCGCCGGTGCTGCGCATGGTCGAGAACCCCGACATTCTCGCCGGGATTGGCCATCACAGCCAGCGACCCGGGCTCGTGATCGGCTTCGCCGCAGAGACACAGGATCTCTTGCGCAACGCCGAGGCCAAGCTCCGGAAAAAGGGCGCCGATTTCATCGTTGCCAACGACGTGTCGCAGACCAGCGGCGTCGGTCCGTCGGGCGTGATGGGCGGCGATCGCAATCGGGTGCGGATCGTGTCGAAGGCCGGCGTCGAGGAATGGCCCGAGATGAGCAAGGACGAGGTGGCGGCGCGGCTCGCCGCCCTGATCGCCGAACGGCTGAAAACAATCGTCGTTTGAGCCGACGCAAAGACGTCATGCTGCTACATCAGCTGCGGTGACGCACCGCCCCTGCCGCGAAACGGCTTCAGGCGACGCGCTTCAGATCCTGCAGCTCTACATGACCTCTGCGGTCAATTGGTCAAAAGCTCAGCGGTTCGGGCAAGCGCGCCGGCGAAGCCGTTGAGCGGAATGGAAAAGCTCACCGCCTGTCCGGTGTCGGCCGCGAAGGCGTCGATCTTCAGAGTGGTGCCTGACTTCAGCAGCGGCGTGACGGTCGCATCGAGCGCCACCGGCACCAGACATCCGACGACCTGGCAGGTGTTGAATGCCAGGTTGCCGTCCAGCTTCTGGTCGTCGATGGACAGACTGACCCCCTTGGCCAACGCCAGCCCGAACGGCAGTGCAAGCGTTCCCGTGGCGTCCTCGCCGGTCTTGCTCGACAGCTCGATCGCCAGCAGGCGCTGGTTGGTTTGCTTGTTGAATTGCTGATGCGACAGACTGCAGGTCTTGGTCGCGCCTGATATCTGGCAATTGACCGTCCAATCGCCATGGGTTTCGGACAGTGCCGACGCGCCACCAGGCAGCTGCGGCGCATCGGCAGCGGGCGGCGCCGCCACCTTGTCGCCCTTGGTCTGCGCTGCCACGGCTGGCACACCGATGGCGCAGGCAACACCCAGCATCGCCACGAGATACGCGTACTTCCTCATCAAGATCCCTCCCGCCCGGCTCCGCCTCGGCCTTGAGAGACGCGCTGATCGCGTTCTGTTTAACCGTTTCGCCGAAGGCGCCATCATATCTGACGGACATGCCGACGCCATTGACGCCATTCAGCTCAAGGCCGGCGCCGATCCGATAGAGCGGCGAAACGACGGCTTCCGTCAAGTGCAATGCGGAGTTGCCAGGCAGATTCTAAGCCGCCGCCAAGGGTCATTCGGCGGTCGACAAGCCGATTTCGTTTCGATCGACGCCTGGACATGGCACAGCCGGACAGACGCCCCTATATTAAGGGCAGGATTTCATCACGCGGGAATGAGCGGATGTCAGCGTTTCGACCATCGACGATTTTCACATCGGCAATGCTGGCCACGGCAATGCTGCTGGTGGGCGTTTGCCTGCCCGCTTCCGCGCAAGCCCTCAATTCCGCCACCGGCAACAACGCGCTGATCCGGCAGAACGACCTGCAAATCCTGCAAAACAGGGTACAGCGACAGCAATATCAGCAGCAACAGCAGCAGTATCGTGCCCAGGACCGTCAGGTCGTTCGGCAACCACCACCGGTCGTGCAGCAACTCAAGCCAAGCTGCCAGACGCAGATAATCGGCACCACCGCCGTGAGCAATTGCCGCTGACATCCAGGCGTTTTTCATTTATTTAGCCGACTTATGTGTTCGTGGTGTCTTTCGGCACACGCGAAAGTTTTGGTTTTGCAACGATGCCCTGTCGCGCTATGCGGCATTGCATCGACTGGAATGACGAATGGCAGCCACCAAGAAAAAGGCCGTACGCAAGGCAAAGAAGGGCGAGAGTATCCGCCAGGTGGCGGCTATTCCCTTTCGGCTGAACGCGCGTGGCGATATCGAGGTGATGCTGGTCACGTCGCGAACCACCAGGCGCTTCATCGTTCCCAAGGGATGGCCGATGAAGGGCAAGAACGGACGCAAGGCGGCCACCATCGAGGCACAGGAAGAAGCCGGCGTGCTCGGCAAGACACTGAAGCAGCCGGCGGGCACCTATTCTTACTGGAAGCGGCTGGCCAACCGCTTTGTCCGCGTCGACGTCATCGTTTATCTGATCGAGGTAACGGAGGAACTGGCCGACTGGCAGGAAGCCAAACGACGCCAGCGGGCCTGGTTGGCGCCGGCCGACGCGGCCATGCTCATCGATGAGCCCGACCTTTCGACGCTGGTAAAAACGCTGAAACTTCCCGATCCGGTCGATCAGGCATAAAGCCTCACTCGTCTGTGTCATCTTCTTCTGGAAACGGCCGCACCGGCGTGCCGGTATAGGCCCACAACCACTCGCGCGGCAGCGGCCCCTTGTTTCGCTCGGTTTGCTGCGACTGCTCCCAGGCATGCGCCAGGATGCCGACCGAACGCGACAGCACGAAAAGCCCGCGCGTCAGCGGCGGTGGAAAGCCGAGTTCGCCATAGATGACGGCGGTGGCGCCATCGATGTTGAGCGGTATCTTTTTCCCCTTGCGCCGCGCGACTTCTGCCTCGATCGCCTCGGCGATGTCGGCGAAACGTCCGTTGACGACACCGCGTGCGGCAAATTCGCGGGTCACTTCCAGCAGCCGCGGCGCGCGCGGATCGACGGGATGGAAGCGGTGTCCGAGCCCCGGCACATAGCCTTTCTCCTCGGCGAAGAACCGGTCGAGCGGTGCCGAGACCGCTTCATTCAGCGTCATCCCGGCATCGATCGCCACGGCAATGTCACCGTAGAAGGAAAGCGCCTGTTCGCCGGCACCGCCGTGCACATCGCCGAGAACGTTGATGGCCGAGGCCATGGCGCTGTTGATGCCGACGCCGCAGGTTGCCGCCATGCGCGCGATGGCGATCGACGGCGCCTGCGGTCCGTGGTCGACGGCGGCACCGAGCGCAATGCCGAGCAGCGCGGCCTGATCCTCGCTGGGCAGTTCGCCGCGTAGCATCAGCCAGATCATTGCCGGAAAGCTGACGCGGCCGATCAGATCCTGGATCTCGTAGCCGCGCAGCCGGATGACACCCGGCCGCATCTCGACAATATCGGTCTGCCACCATTCCTCGCCGCGCTCACGGCCAGTCTTCTTCTCCGTGCCGCTCATGCCCGTGCCTTTGCCTTGGCGCGGGGTGGCAGGTCCGCGAACACCTCTCCCATATGCTCGCCGAGCGCCGGCGGCGGCTTCGTCGGCAGGGGTGCAACGCCATCGATCATGAAGCCGCCGCGCAGAACCGTCAGCGGCTCGTCCATGCCAGCCACATCATCAAAATTCGTGGTCACCTGGCGTTCGAGCACTTGCGGCTCGGCCAGCACTTGCGGGATCGTCAGCACCCTGCCGGCGGGCACGCCTGCACGGTTGAGCATCTCTTCCCAGTCTGCCGCCGGGGCACCTGCCAGGGCGTCCTCGATCTCGACTTTAAGCGCCGCACGGTTGCGTTTGCGCGTCTCGCGCTCGGCAAAGCGGGCGTCCCCGACCAGGTCCGGCCGGCCGATCAGCCGGCACAGCGTCACGAACTGTTCCTGCTTGTTGGCGGCGATGTTGAGCAGCCCGTCACCGGTGCGAAACGCGCCGGAGGGTGCCGCGGTCATGTTCTCATTGCCCATCGGTTGTGGATCGACACCCGCCGTCAGATAGTTGGAAACCGGCCAGCCAAGTGCGGAAAGCGTGCATTCGAGCATCGAGACGTCGAGAAAGGCGCCCTCGCCGCTCGTCTTCTGCCGCACCAGCGCCGAGGCAATGGCGAACGCGCCGACCAGTCCGCCGAGCGTGTCGGCGACGGGATAGCCAACCCGCAGCGGCGCCGTTTCCGGCGTGCCGGTGATGCTCATGATCCCCGACAGGCCCTGGATGATCTGGTCATAGGCGGGGCTGTCGCGCATCGGCCCGGTCTGGCCGAAGCCCGATATCGCGCAATAGATCAGGCTGGGACGGACCGCCTTCAGCGCCTCGTAGCCAAGGCCGAGCCGATCCATCACGCCCGGGCGGAAATTCTCCACCAAGGCATCGGCGCCGGCGACCAGATCAAGGAAGCGCTCGCGATCGGCCGGCTGCTTGAGGTCGAGCACCACCGATCGTTTGCCGGCGTTCTGTGCCAGGAACGAGGCGCCCATGCCGGCGCTGTTGAGCCTTGGCGAGCCGCCGAGCTGGCGCGCCAGGTCGCCGCCTTGCGGCGCTTCGACCTTGATTACGTCGGCCCCGAGCAGCGCCAGTTGATAGGCGCAATAGGGGCCGGCCAGGACGTTGGTCAGATCGAGGACGCGGATACCGGAAAGCAATTCGCTCATGACAGCTCAAATCGATCAGGCATCGCCGGGCACATGCTCCGGTCCGCGCCGACGCCGGTGCTCGATGAAGGCCCAAATATGCGGCCCGGCGAGGCCGATGAAGGCCAGCGTCAGCAGCGTCAGCGACAGCTTGTGGGTGTAAAACACCGACCAGTCGCCATTCGAGATGGTTATCGCCCGGCGAAACTGGGTTTCGGCGAGCGGTCCCAGGATCATGCCGATGATGACGGGCGCTGTCGGGAAATCGAAACGCCGCATCAGGAAGCCGGCCGCCCCTAGCAAATAGAGGATGACGAGATCGATGGGCGATTGCGAAATGCCATAGGTGCCGACCGTCGCGAACACCAGGATGCCGGCATAGAGCTGCGGCGCCGGTATTTTCAGCAGCCTCACCCACAGCCCGATCAGCGGCAGGTTGAGGATGACGAGGATGACGTTGGCGATGAACAGGCTGGCGATCAGCCCCCAGACGAGGTCGCCCTGCGTCGTCAAAAGCAGCGGCCCAGGATTGATGCCGTAGCTCTGGAACGCCGACAGCATGATCGCCGCCGTCGCCGAGGTCGGCAGGCCGAGCGTCAGCATCGGCACCAGCACGCCGGCGGCGGACGCATTGTTGGCGGCCTCGGGGCCGGCGACGCCCTCGATCGCGCCGACCGTACCGAACTCGCCCTTGTGCTTCGACAGCTTCTTCTCGACGGCGTAGGACAGGAAGGTCGGGATTTCGGCGCCGCCGGCCGGCATGGCGCCGATCGGAAAACCAATCGCGGCCCCGCGTAGCCAGGGTTTCCACGAACGTCCCCATTCCGCCGCCGTCATGTAGAGCGAACCCTTCAGCGGCACGATCTCATCCCTGCCGGCATAACGGCGCGAAGCCATGTAGAGCGTCTCGCCGACGGCGAACAGGCCAACGGCGACAATGATGACGTCGACGCCGTCAAGCAGTTCGGTCATGCCGAATATGAAGCGCGGCTGGCCGGTCTGCAGGTCGACGCCGATCATGCCGATAGCGAAGCCGGCGAACAGGCTGGTCAGGCCGCGCACGGAAGACGAGCCGAGCACCGCCGAAACGGTGATGAAGGCCAGCACCATCAGCGAGAAATATTCGGCCGGGCCGAAGGCCAGCGCGAATTTGACCACCACCGGCGCCAGGAAGGCGACGCCCATCGTGCCGATGGTGCCGGCGACAAACGAGCCGATCGCCGAGGTGGCGAGTGCCGCGCCGCCACGGCCGGACCGAGCCATCCTGTTGCCTTCCAGCGCGGTGACGATGGTGGCGCTCTCGCCGGGCGTGTTGAGCAGGATCGACGTCGTCGAGCCGCCATACATGGCGCCGTAGTAGATGCCCGCGAACAGGATGAAGGATGCTTCCGGCGCCACCTGATAGGTGATCGGCAACAGCAGGGCAATGGTCAGTGCCGGCCCGAGACCGGGCAGCACGCCAATGGCGGTGCCGAGCGTGGTGCCGAGCAGGCACCACAGAAGATTGACCGGGGTGAAGGCGACCGAGAAGCCGTGCGCGAGATGTCCGAGCGTTTCCATGGCGTCAGCCCCTCAACATGGTGATGAACGCGTCGATGACCGTATTCAGCTGGTTCTCGATGACGCCGGCACCGATGTTGACGCCGAGCGCCCTGGCGAAGCCGAAATAGGCGGCCAGCGCCAGGATCAGACCGAGCACCGCATCGCGCAGCGTGCGCTTGCTGCCGAAGCCATAGCAGACGAGAACGAACATGATGACGGAGGCCGCCGTGAAGCCGAGAGGCTGGATGAGCAGCAGATTGGCGATCAGGCCGATGACGACGAAACCCATCGCCTTCCAGTCGGTCGGCGTTTCCTTTTCCTCTTCAGGCTGCCAGCCACCTCGAAGCGCCGCCAGGATGAGCAACAGCGAAAGCACCACCAGTCCGACCATGGTGAGGTAAGGAAAAACTGTCGGCCCGACCTTGGAATAGAGCGGCGACACCGGGATCGCCAGCGTCTGCCAGGCCACTGCACCGGCACAGGCCAGAAGCCCGATACCGATCAACAATTCCGGCACTGCAAGGCGCGGCGGCGCCGCCTGCTGGTCGCTGCTGCTCATGATTGTCCTCCCCAGGATAGCTGGCCCAAGATAGCTGGCCAAGATGCCCGACACCGCACGGCCAGTCCTCGCCGTAGTTTCATGCCGGTTCTGCATTCCATGCGAGAAGGGGCGGCGTGCGCCGCCCCTTTAGGGAAGATCAGGCAAGCCCGAGATCCTTGAGGATCGCCGCGATGCGGGCCGTATCCTCGGTGACGAATTTCGCATAGTCGTCGCCGGTGAGCAGGATCGGCGTCCAGTTGCGGTTCGTGCACTCAGTCGCCCAGGTATCGCTCTTGGCCATGGCCTCGACCAGCGTGATCATCGCCGTCTTGTCGGCATCGGAAACGCCGGGCGGTGCGAAGACGCCGCGCCAGTTGAACATCTCGACATCGATGCCGGCTTCCTTCAGCGTCGGCGCGTCGATGCCGTCCTGATGCTTGTCGGCCGAGATGGCAAGCAGCCGCAGCGCCCCGGCCTTGACCTGTTCGGAGAACTCGCCGAAGCCGGAGATGCCGGCAGCGACCTGGTTGCCGAGCAGCGCCGACAAAGCCTCGCCGCCGCCAGCGAACGGGACGTAGGACAGGTTTGTCGCCGGCACGCCGACGGTCTTGGCGATCAGCCCGAACAGGATGTGGTCTGAACCGCCTGCCGATCCGCCGGCGACAGGAACCTTTGTCGAATCGGCCTTGAGCGCGGCGACGAAATCGGCGGCCGTCTTGAACGGCGAGTCCGCCGGCACAACCAGCGCCTCGAACTCGCCGGTGAGGCGGGCGATCGGCGTCACTTGCGTCAAATTGTTGGCAGCCTTGTTGGCGATGATGGCGCCAACCATGACCATGCCGGCAACCATCAGCGAATTGCCCTTGCCGTTCCACTGGCTGATGAACTGCGGCAGCCCCACGGTGCCACCAGCGCCGCCGACATTGGTGATCTGCGACCCGGAGATGAGCTTTTCACTGCGCAGCACCTGATCCATGGTGCGAGCCGTCTGATCCCAGCCGCCGCCGGGTGCGGCCGGCACGAAGAGCTGGATCTGGGGTGCGCCTTCGGCGAAAGCCGAAGAGAGATGCGACGCCACCAGGCCGGCGGCGCCTGCGGCGGCGGTGCTCATCAAAAATCTGCGTCTGTTCAGCATGGGATTCCTCCAGATCACGACACCTCCTCCGGTGCCTGCCAAAACGCGCCTGAATCCAGACCCGTTATCAAGTTCAAGCAGATGTTACCGAGTTCTGTCAACGGGAACGATATTCTGCTAGACAGAACGCAACAGCAGCGCGACACAGTGGCCGCACTCGGCCTCTCCGAACTGGGAACCGCAATGGACTCACCAAGCAATTCAGCTGATGCAGAAATTCGGCGCGCGTCGGCCGAAGGTGTTGCAGCACTTGATCGGGCGATTGCCATCCTCGACGCCTTCACCACGGCCGACCGGTCGCTTAGCCTGGCCGAAATCGCCGCGCGCACCGGCCTCTACAAGAGCACGATCCTGCGGCTTGCGCATTCCCTTTTGCGCGGACGATTGCTCGAGCGCCTCGACGATGGGCGTTACCGCGTCGGACCCGCCACCTTCCGGCTCGGTGCGCTCTATCAGCGTTCGGTCGTGGCGGTCGATATCCTGTTGCCGATCATGCGCGACCTTTCCGAGCGAAGCTGGGAGAGCGTTGCCTTCTATGTCCGCTCGGGCGACGTGCGCACCTGTCTCTACCGCGTCGAATCCAAGCACCCGATCCGCTACACGATACGCGAAGGCGACGTGTTGCCTTTGCTGGTCGGCTCGGGCGGGCGCGTGCTTGCGGCGTTTTCCGGCCAGCCGGGCGAGCCCTACGAGACCATCCGCAAGACCTGCAACTGTCTCGCCGTCGGCGACCGCGACCCCGAGACGGCGGGCGTGTCGGCGCCGGTGTTCGGGCCGGGGCGCGTCTTGCTCGGCGCCCTGACGTTGGCCGGCCCCAGCACGCGCGTCGACGCGGCATTTCTCCAGCGGATGAAACGTCCGCTGCTCGAGGCGGCCGCCCGCGCCACCCGCGCCTTCGGCGAAGACGCTTCCATGCTGGAGCAGGCAAGCGTGGCGGCGGATGCCATGCCGTAGAATGCGTCCTCGTTGGGAAGGCTCGCTCAGTTCAACTTGACCAGAACCACGCGGCGGTTCTTGGCGCGGCCCGCGTCGTCATCATTGCTGGCGACAGGCGCCATCATGCCGGCGCCGGCAGCGGTCAACCGCGCCCCGTCGATGCCGTACTGCGACACAAGTGCCGCCTTGACCGCTTGCGCCCTTCGCGACGACAGGTCGAGATTGTATTCGAAGGCGCCCTGATTGTCGGTGTGGCCGACGACGATCACGGCCATCTTCGGGTCGTTTGCCAGCAGCGTCGAAATCTCCTTCAGCGTTGGTCCCGACTCCGGCTTGATGTCGGCCTTGTCGGTGTCGAAGAAGATGCCGTAGAGCGAAATGCTGCCGGTGGCGGAGAGTGAATCCGCCATCTTGGCCGCCTCGACGACCACCATTTTCTTGTCGCGTGCCTTGGGTTCCAGCACCTGGACGACGGCAATGGTGCGGCCGTTAAGTCCCTTGCAGTAGAGATCGTCGGTCATCGAATAGGTCTGCACGGTCACATAGGCGTCGCCGCCGTCCTGCGGCACCTTGGCCGAGAAATAGCGCTGGTCGTTGATGCCGGACGTCAGCGCGCAGGCGCCATTGGAGAATGCCGCGTCCTTCACATCGCTCTCATGGAAGGAATACATCGTCAGGCTCATGTCGCCGCCGCCACCACTCGACGAACGGTCGGCAGCGCCGCCGCATTCCTCCTTCTTGCATTCGAACAGGATTTCGCCGCCGGCCGCCCCGATCACATCCTGATAGTTGCGCAGCACCTCAAGAGGCGAGCGCTCGGCCGGCAGCACATAGGCAATGCGGGTCAAGGCGCCCTCGACCTCGACCTTCTTGTCGGGTGCGAAGACACGATTGTTCATCGCATCACGCGCGTCCGGGTCGGCGCTCGGCTTCAGCGGCGACAGCGGCACGCTGAAATCGGTGAAGGCAAACTTTTCATAGGAGACGATGAACGAACCTTCGTAGCGCTTGGCGAGATTGTTGTCGGCTGCGCCCTCGATATCGGCGGTCGGCACCGTCGCGTCGGCCGCGGCCAGCCGCAGTGTCAGCGCGAGAACAAGCCCCGCCCAGAAGAACTTCATGGCTGTCGTCTTGAATGCACGCATCGATCATCCCCCTTCGCACCATGATCGATGCTAGCAGAGCGGATATGTCCAGTCGATGACGCCGCCTAAGGTCGATTCGACCTGAAATCTGAATCTGGCGCTGGGGTCACCGCGCCAGCAGGATGGTGGCGGCATCGTGATAGGTGGTCTGCACCACTTCCCGGTAACCGCACTTCGCCGCTACCCTCAGCGAAGCGGCGTTTTCCGGATCGATGATGCAGACGGTCTTCTCCCGCCCGAACGTCTCTTCGCCCCATGCGAGCACGCGGCCAACCACCTCGGTGGCGAAGCCCGCCCCGTGCACGGCCGGAACCAGCGCCCAACCGGCCTCTGGAATGCCTTCGATCGACGGCTCCATATCGCGCTTCAGATCGTGAAAACCGGCCTCGCCGATAAAACGGCCGGTCGCCTTCTCCTCGATCGCCCAGAAACCATAACCGAGCAGCGACCACAGGCCGGCGTGACGCAGGAAGCGCATCCAGCTCTCTTCGCGCGTGCGCGGCTTGCCGCCGATGAAACGGGTGACGACGGGATCGGTCCACATCGCGGCATAGGCGTCGAAATCTCCCCGCCGGTGTGCCCGCAGGATGGTTCGCTTCGTCTCGATGACTGGGGCAGTGGTCGCTAGCGGATTGTTCATGGGATCTGCCTCGCACGGATCGTCAGCACTTAGCAAATCACCGGTGCGATGCAAGGCCAGGGCGACACGGCCAGGGCAACAAACTCGGGTTTGCGGGTTCCTTCGGAGCCTTCGCCTGCGCATCGGCTGATGGAGCATCAAACGAAAAACCCGCCTGTGTGGCGGGTCACTGGCGCAAATCAGCACCATGGACAAATATGTACCATAGCTGAGGTCACGGAATCAAGAAAAAAATCCTATTACCGACACAAAAGCCGACACCGCCGAACTGTCGTCAGGTCTTTTGTTAGCTTGAGTGCGGAGCCCTGGCGACACGGCCCATCATCCAGGCTCCGCTATGGGAATTTTGCGCGACGGTGTTATTTTCACGATGGGCTGATTCAGCATGCAGCCCCTTTTTCAGGAGCGGGCCGGTGCCGTCAAACCCAGGGAACGAGCATGGATACCACCGACCTTGTGCTTGCCATTGTCCATCATGTGCTGGTGTTTTCGCTGGCGGGAATCATCGGCGCCGAATTCATCCTGATCCGCGGCGATCTGGCCGCAGCGACGCTGAAGCGGCTCGCCGGCATCGACCGCCATTATGGCATCATCGCCGCGCGGATCATCATCGTCGGCATCGGCCGCGTCTTCTACGGCCTCAAGGGTTGGGAATTCTACGTCTACAACTGGGTGTTCTGGCCAAGATGGCGTCGTTTGGCATCGTCGGCCTGCTGTCGATCATCCCGACGGTGCGCTTCATTTCCTGGAACAGGCAGGCGAGCGCCAATCCCTCGTTCCTGGTGCCGGCGACCGAGCTCGCCTCCGTAAAGACCTACATCCGCGCCGAGGCCTTCATCTTCCTGCTGATCCCGGTCTTCGCGGCGGCGATGGCGCGCGGCTACGGCTACTAGGATAGGCCGTTTGGAGAGTTATGCCGTTGAGGCGAGCGGCGCGAGCTCGACCAGCGGTGCTGGAATGCTGGTCGTCTTCTCCTCGGCCTTGCAGATGTCGGCGATGACGCAGGCCGGACAATCCGGCTTGCGCGCCTTGCAGACATAGCGGCCGTGCAGGATCAGCCAGTGATGGGCGTGGCGCATATATTCGTCCGGAATGATCTCGAGCAGCCCCTGCTCGACCTGTTCCGGCGTCTTGCCGGGCGCCAGCCCGAGCCGGTTGCCGATGCGCAGAATATGGGTGTCGACAGCCATCGTGTGCTGGCCGAAGGCCATGTTGAGCACGACATTGGCGGTTTTGCGCCCGACGCCCGGCAGCTTGACCAATTCATCGCGGTCGTCGGGCACCTCGCCGCCATGGTCGCGGATCAGCGCCGCCGACAGGGCGATGACGTTCTTGGCCTTGTTGCGCCAGAGCCCGATGGTTCTGATGGTATCGCCGACCTTGGCTTCGCCCAGCGCCAGCATCTTCTGCGGCGTGTCGGCGGCCTTGAACAGCGCCCGCGTCGCCTTGTTGACGCCGGCATCGGTTGCTTGCGCCGATAGCACCACCGCGACCAGCAGCGTGAAGGCGTTGAGATGCTCGAGTTCGCCCTTCGGTTCCGGCCGCTGGATCGAAAAGCGCCGGAATATCTCGTGCACTTCCGCCGGGCTGTAGCGCGACGAGCTTCGCACCGGCCGCGGGCGCGGTTTGGCATTCGACCCATCGCGCCGGCCGGGCAACAGCTCTTTTTTGGATGTGGAAGAATCTTTGGACTTGGGGCTCGCCATTTCCCTCCTATAATATCCCCTCATGAGCGACACAAACGCCTCGTTTCAGGCCGACGAGCCATTCTTTCAGGCGCTATTGACCCCGCACCGGTCGCTGGGCCGGACAGGCTTCTTCATCCTGATGGGCGCGCTGCTGTTCGGCTGGTTGGCGACAGGCGCGTTTTTCCTGTCGCGCGGCGCCTGGCCGGTGTTCGGCTTCTTCGGCCTCGACGTGGTCGCCGTCTACATCGCCTTCCGCGTCAACTATCGGGCCGCCCGCGCCCGCGAGGAGGTGTCGGTTTCGCGCACCAGTCTCGACATCCGCAAGACGGCGCCATCCGGTAAATCGGTAGCGCATCGCTTCAACCCGTTCTGGGCGCGGTTTTCGGTCGCCCGTCACGCCGAGATCGGCATCACAAGGATGACAGTTGAAGGGCAAGGCCAGAACGTGCCGATCGGATCTTTCCTGGACCCAGACTCCCGAGAAAGCTTCGCCACGGCTTTTTCACGCGCGCTGGCGACCGCCAAGACGCGCTAGCAGCAATTCCAGGAAAAGTGTGAAGCGGTTTTCCCGGGAAAAGCGCGCAGCGCTTTCCCTGGGGAATTGCGCCAAACAGAGCGGATATCTCAGAACCGATAACGCAACAGCCTGCCGATTTTTCGCAATGCAGGAATATACCTCCACAGGCGGATGAACAGTTTCGCGGACCAGCCCATGCGGGCGGCGTGTTCGGGCTTGTAGGCCGAGATGTCCTCGACGAATCGCAGCTTCGGAACGGCTCGCTCCAATTCGTGCGGATCATCGATCGCCCAGTGGACCTCGGCGCCCGTCGCCTTGATGGTCGGATTGAGACGAAGCAGCTTCAGGCCGAAACGGCTGTAGGCGTCGAACACCAGCTCGCCGCTGGCAAGATGCGCGACAAGCCGCGCAAGCAAGCGTGGCCCTTCGTCGGCGGCGAGATAGGGCGTCAGTCCTTCCGCCACCACGATGGCCGGGCGGTTGCGGGGCACTTCAGCCAGCCAATCGGGCTCGGTCACCGACGAGGCGACCAGATGGTAATGCTCCCGGGAGGGGTAAAGCTTGCGCCTGAGTTCGATGACCTCGGGATAGTCGACGTCGAACCAGTCCGCGCCTGATGGTGGATCGACACGGAAGATGCGCGTATCGAGCCCGCAACCCAGGTGCAGCACGATGGCATCAGGATTTCTGGCGAGAAAGTCCTCGACGCGGACGTCCAGCGTCTTTGCCCTGATCGCCAGGCCGACGCCGAGATTGTTGTCGACCTTGAGCCTGGAGAAATCATAGTCGATCTTGCACATCGCCTCGTCGGCGAAATGATCTCCGAGCAGCGAATCCGGCAGCCGGCTCTCCAGCGCCTTGCCGTAGAGCGTCATCAGCAAGGTCTCCTTTGCCCCGGTGAGATCTACTTTTTCGCCAGTCATGAGCGACTCCTGGGCGCGAAATCGGAGTCTATCTGGGTATGCGCCGCAGGAAGGCAAGTTTCGGGTGGCGATCGACGCCCCAAGGGGCGATATTCCGGCTCAAGGAGACAGTTCCATGAGCACACACACAGCAGTCCTCAAAAAGGACATCACGCCGCAAGGCAGTGACTATGAAATCGTGCGCCGCGCCATCGAGAAGATCAGCCTCGATTACCGCGATCAGCCTTCTCTCGAAGAACTGGCCGAGGAGGTCGGCGAGACGCCGACCGGCCTGCAGAAACTTTTCACCCGCTGGGCCGGCTTGTCGCCCAAGGCCTTCCTGCAGGCGGTGACACTGGATCATGCGCGCAGACTGCTCGATTCCGGCATGCCGCTGCTCGAAACCTCGTTCGAATTGGGCATGTCCGGCCCCGGCCGGCTGCATGACCTGTTCGTCACGCATGAGGCGATGTCGCCGGGCGACTACAAGACGCGCGGCGCCGGGCTCACCATCCGCTACGGCTACCATTCCTCGCCGTTCGGCACGGCCCTGATCATGGCCACCGACCGCGGGCTTGCCGGCCTCGCCTTCAGCGACCCCGGCGAGGAACGTGCCGCCTTCGCAGACATGTCCAGCCGCTGGCCGAACGCCATCTATGTCGAGGACATGGCAGCCACCGGCCCCTATGCCGCGCGCATCTTCGACCCGACGCTGTGGCGTCCCGACCAGCCGCTGCATGTCGTCATGATCGGCACCGACTTCCAGGTTCGCGTCTGGGAGGCGCTGCTCAAGATTCCGATGGGCAAGGCGCGCACCTATTCCTCGATCGCCGCCAGCATCGGCGCGCCGAGCGCCAGCCGTGCCGTCGGTGCCGCCAACGGCGCCAACCCGCTCTCCTTCGTGGTGCCTTGCCACCGCGCCATCGGCAAGTCGGGCGACCTCACCGGCTATCACTGGGGTCTGACCCGCAAGCGCGCCATCCTCGGCTGGGAAGCGGGGCAGGTGTCGTGAATATCGATTTTCCGAGTTTTGCCGCAGAGATATATAGATATGGATAATTTCCAAGTATAAGTGCGATTTACGCGTCAATTTTATTTCTTGCAACCGAGAGCAACCTCCGGTTACCCAGTTGTTGTTTTTAGAATTTATTTTAGTTAACTCTAAATTAACTACGATAAAGTGATGATGACCCTTATTAATTCGGGCGATCCGGCTTGATGGGAGGTCTCGATGACATTGTTTCGCGCCGCCTTCGGCGCAGTTCTGCTGGTTGCCTGTTTTGACCAGACCGCATCGGCCACGCAGCAAAATGTCATTTTCAATGGCACGATTGCGCCCACCTGCACGCTTGTCGTTGCCACCAACGGCACGATGACGGTCAGTCCCGATCTCCAGTCCCTGAGCTCCCACAACAGCGGCGGCTCGGCTGGAACCGTGACGCTGACGACGACCGGAGGTGTGTCGCTCAGCGTCGATCCGGTCACCACCACGACGGCGCCATCGGCTGACAGCACATCGACGACCTGGACACCGACCTACTCCGCCGCTGGTGCGCACTCTATCGTTGAGACCGGCTCGGCCACCAGCATCGGCACCCCCGGCGCCGATCTCGTCTCGGTCCACCTCGCCGGCACCAAGGGTGGCGCCAATCGCTTCGCCAACGGCAACTATCAGGCAACGGTAACGCTGCGCTGCGAATGACGCCGCAGCGAAGGAGGGGGCTTTGAAACATGCTCGAATCCTGGCGACGGCACTGGCCGTCGGATTGGCGCCCATTGCCGCCAAGGCCCAGTCGATGTCGCCCATGCGTGGCGAGGTCAACAGCTTCACCGACGTCTTCGCGGTCCGCGTTTTCCCCGCCAACCCCTACGACCGGAAGATCCGGGTCGAAATCCATGTCTACGATCAGAATTTTCAGCCGGTAGACGCCAGGATCTCTCCGAATGTCTTTCAACTGGCTTCCCAGGCTTCCCGTTCTGTCCTTGTGGTCGTGTCCTTTGACGGCGCCGCCGAGCGTAAAGTGCGTATCTGTACCGAAAGCATCCCCTTTCCCAATCAACAGACGCAGATAAGGGCACAGATATGCGGAAAGTTTTTTGGGCACCGCAAGTCCTGACACTCGCGCTCGCGGCTGCGTCGGCGGGCATCTCGCCGGCATTGGCAGAGGATGTCTACAACCTCAACCAGAATGAGAGCGGCTTCAACCTGCCCGGCGTCACCTTGCCCCAGGGCCAGGACGAGGTCCATGCCGCGGACGGCACCACTTGCCGTTCCGCAGTCTCCGGCACCGGCGCCTATGTCGATCTCGGCGTCATCAGAGGCAACAGCCAGTCGGACAACAGCGTTGCCACCTATGGCCGGATGGTGATCCCGATCGGGCGCACGCCGAAGCGCGTCGATTGCAGTCGCCTCTACGAGCTTGAGGTCGAGCGTCTGCAGCTGGAGCTGAAACTCCTCAAAATGGGCCTCGGCGCCGACGGCCAGACGGCGAGCGTGGCCGCCAGCGCTCCTGCGGCCGCATCACCCGGATGGGCCAACGAAGGCTGGAGCATCAGGACCGGAACCAGCGATGGCAAGAAAAAGAAGAAGAAATAGCCGCGCGCTGCTTGCGATGGCAGCACTTGCCGGCTTCTGCCTTCCGGTGCAAGCGGCGATCATCGGCACCTGCACCATCGTGGTCGGGTCATCGGGAACGATGACCGCAAATCCGGCCATCGGCATACTGGGCTCCAAGCAGGCAGGCGGATCGAGCGCGAGCGCCACGATCGTGGCAAGCTCGCTGCTGTGCTCCTTGCTCAACTTGCTGGACTGCTATTCGGTTTCGGCACCGGCGCCAGCGGCATTCTCGTCCGCGCCGAGCGGCGGCGGCACCAATGTGACCTTCGCCTCGGTCTTCCGCCTCGATGGCTCGGGGACTGACAACACCGGAAGCGTGCCGCAGCGGGTTGTCAACGGCACCCACCCTATGCAGATCGACCTCACCGCCACCAAATCGAGCGGTATCTTTCCCGCCGGCAATTATCAGGGCACGGTTACCGTGCGCTGTGAATAAGCCACGACACATCAAATCGAGCTGGACCATTGGCGTGGTCTGGCAAGCCACGGCCTTACAGGGTAGCTTCCCGCGCAATTGGAACGACCTGCGTTCGCCCAGACGGACAAAGGGCGCTCCGACATCTTGGATTTGCGCTGGCAGGAGGCCTTGCTTGATTATCGTCATCGGCTCGATCAACCTCGATCTTATCGCCAATGTCGACCGCCTGCCGAGCCCCGGCGAGACGGTGTCCGGCTCGGCCTTCACCACGGCGCCCGGCGGCAAGGGCGCCAACCAGGCGCTGGCCGCCGCGCGCGCCGGTGCCTCGGTGCGCATGGTGGGCGCCGTCGGCAAGGACAGCTTCGCCGCCGAAGCGCTGGCGATGCTGCGCGACGGCAAGGTCGACCTGTCCGGCGTCGCCGAGACCCACGCCTCGACTGGCACGGCGCTGATCATGGTCGGCGACGACGGCGAGAACATCATCGCCGTGATACCGGGCGCCAACGCGTCTGTGGTGCCCGGCGATCTCTCCAAGGCCTTTTTCAAAAAGGGCGATGTCGTGCTGCTGCAACATGAGATCCCGCTTGCGACGGTCGATGGCGCACTCGACCAGGCAAGAGCGGCCGGCGCCATCACCGTGCTCAACACAGCACCCTTCCAGGGCGAAGCAGCAGGCTTTCTCGGCAAGGCAGACTATGCCGTCGCCAACGAAACCGAGTTCGACCTTTATGGCGAAGCTTTGGCATTGAACGGCCGCGACCGGGCGGCACGCATGCGCGACTTTGCCCGGAAAACCGGCCGCACCATCGTCGTCACGCTCGGCGGCGACGGCGTGATGGCGGCGACGCCGACCGATTTCCTCAACGTTCCGGCCCTGAAAATCACGCCTGTCGACACGGTCGGCGCCGGCGACACGTTCTGCGGCTATTTCGCCGCCGGTCTGTCGTCCGGCCTCACGTTGGAACAGGCGCTGGCGCGCGCTGGCGCGGCCGGCTCGATGGCTTGCCTCAAGCCTGGCGCCCAGCCGGCGATACCGCTGGCCAGGGATGTCGATCAGGCTTTGCAGGAAACCCGTTGAGATGCTGCGCCCTCGGTCGAAACATGCCGTGCCGCCGGCCGGTGACATCTGCCGCCTGTCCGCCATCGAGCTCGCCGACGCGATCCGCCGGAAGACACTTTCCGTGCGCGAGGTGGTGACGGCATTCCTCGACCGCATCGAAGCGGTCAACCCGCTGGTCAACGCCATCGTCTCCTTGCGCGACCGCAGCGACATCCTGCGCGAAGCCGACGCGGCCGATATCAGACGGACAAGTGTCGAAGCCGGCCCGCTCTTCGGCCTGCCGATCTCCATCAAGGATCTCGCGTCGACTACGGGCCTCAGGACGTCTTTCGGCTCGCCGATCTTCGCCGATTTCGTGCCCCAGGAAGACGATTTCTTCGTCGAGCGCATCCGCGACGCCGGCGCCATAATCATCGGCAAGACCAACGTCCCCGAATTCGGGCTTGGCTCCAACACCTATAACACCGTGTTCGGGCCGACACTCAACGCCTTCGATCCGGCCCTGACAGCCGGGGGCTCGAGCGGCGGCGCGGCGGTGGCGCTGGCGCTCGACATGGTGCCGGTCGCCGATGGCAGCGACTTCGGCGGCTCGCTGCGCAACCCGGCTGCCTGGAACAATGTTTTTGGCTTCCGCCCGTCACAGGGGCTTGTTCCCGGCGGACCGGATTTCGAGGTCTTTCATGCGCAGATGGGCGTCGACGGACCGATGGGCCGCAATGTCGCCGACATGGCGCTGCTGCTCGATGTGCAGGCGGGCTACCATCCGCATGCGCCATTGTCCTATGAAAAACCGGGCTCGTTCCTCGAAGGGCTTGCAACAAAAGTGACTGGCGGCCGTATCGCATGGTTCGGCGACCTCGGCGGTCATCTGCCGGTCGAACCCGGCATCCTCGATTTGTGCGAGGCAGCACTTGGCCGGTTTGCGGATGCGTCCTTCCCCAGCGAACCCTTGCTGCCGGATTTCGATTTCGAAGCGCTGTGGCAGGCCTTCGTGACGCTACGCCAGGCCAGCAGCGGCTGCGCGCTCAAGACACACTATGACGACCCCGCGAAACGCCGCCTGCTCAAACCGGAAGCCATCTGGGAAGTGGAGAACGCGATACGGCTGACGGGGCCGCAGATCCGCGCCGCCTCTGTCATCCGCACCTCCTGGCATCGCACGCTGCTGTCGCTCTTCGACCGCTATGATCTCGTTGCGCTACCGACCGCGCAGGTCTTCCCCTTCGATGTAAGTACGCATTGGCCCCGTGAGGTCGCCGGACGAGCGATGGACAGCTACCACCGCTGGATGCAGGTATCAGCGTTCGCCACGCTGGGCGGCTGCCCGGCGGTCAACGTGCCGGTCGGCTTCGACGGCCGGGGCCGGCCGATGGGCATGCAGCTGATCGGCCGGCCGCGCGGCGACCTTGCCGTGCTGAAGGCGGCAGCGGCCTATGAGGCGACGCTGCCCTGGCAGCCCGGCGCCTGAGCCGGCTGGACTGCGTATCGGAGCGCTTCGCGCACCGGCTTGCACCGGCAGCGCTGCCATGCATTGATTATCCTCAGCTGCGCCGCATCGGCGGCATTCCTATAGCATGATCCCGAAAAGCGGGAGCCGGTTTCGGAAAAGATCATGCTCCAACAAAGAGGGAAAAATCATGTCGCTCGAACTCTACGCCGCCTATGTCCTCGCTTGCATCGTCATCATCCTGGTGCCCGGTCCGACGGTCACGCTGATCATCGCCAACAGCATCCGCCATGGCACCCGCGCCGGTCTCGCCAATGTCGCCGGCACGCAGGCCGGGCTTGCCGTGATGATCGCCATCGTCGGCATCGGCCTCAACACGCTGATTTCAGGCATGGGCCATTGGTTCGAATGGGTGCGGCTGATCGGCGCCGCCTATCTGATCTGGATGGGCGTCCAGATGTTCCGCTCAAAGGGCAAGTTGAACGCTGACGGGACCGCCAGGAAGCCGCACGGGGGCTTCTTCCTGCAGGGCCTGCTCGTGGCGCTCAGCAACCCCAAGACTCTGATTTTCTTCGGCGCTTTCTTTCCGCAGTTCATTTCGTCACAAGGCAACTACTCGCTGCAAATCGCCGTCATGGGCCTCACCGCCATGATCTTCGCGGCCATGTCGGATTCGACCTACGCGCTGGCCGCCGGGCGCGCCGGGCGCCTGCTATCGGCCAACCGCATCAAGCTTTTGTCGAGGATCAGCGGCAGCTTCATGGTCGGCGGCGGTCTGTGGCTGGCGTTTTCACGGTCGAAGTGAGCACGCCTCTTCCCTCGCCCCGTTTACGGGGAGAGCGTGGTCGCGAAACGACCGGTTGAGGGGCAGCTCCAGGGTCGCAAACAGCAAGTCAGCGTTTGTGCCGCCCCTCATCC
Source organism: Mesorhizobium sp. M0293 (assembly GCF_040321735.1). Classification (NCBI taxonomy): domain Bacteria; kingdom Pseudomonadati; phylum Pseudomonadota; class Alphaproteobacteria; order Hyphomicrobiales; family Phyllobacteriaceae; genus Mesorhizobium; species Mesorhizobium sp. M0293. The sequence continues at coordinate 4,726 of NZ_JAMYSA010000055.1, read as the reverse complement.
TCACTGCCGGGACCTTCTCCCCGTAAACGAAGAGAAGGAAGCTCTCACAGCCGCCCCAACCTCTCCACCAGCAACGCAAAAAACCCGTCATGGTCGATGTCGCGCATCACCATGGCGTTCTTCGGCCGCTTGGTGACGCCCCACCAGTCGATCACGGTCATGCCCATGGTCAGTTCCGAGGCGGTTTCCACGCTGACGTTGCAGTTGCGACCCTTGAAGAGTTCAGGCTTCAGAAGATAGGCGATGACGCAGGGGTCGTGCAGCGGCCCGCCGTCGGTACCGTATTTCTCTTCGTCGAAACGCTCGAAGAATTCCAGCATCTCCGCGGTGGCGGTACCGACCTTGGTGCCGAGTGCGCGGAAAGTCTGCGTGCGCTTGGCGGTGGTCAGCGCCTTGTGGGTGACGTCGAGTGGCATCATCACGATCGGAATGCCGGATTTGAGCACGACATCGGCGGCATGCGGATCGACATAGATGTTGAATTCGGCGGCCGGCGTGACGTTGCCGCCTTCGAAGAAGCCGCCGCCCATCAGCACGATTTCCTTGATGCGCGGTGCGATGCGCGGTTCGCGGATCAGCGCCAGCGCAATGTTGGTGAGCGGCCCGAGCGGGCAAAGCGTGATCGTGCCGCTTTCTTCCGTCATCAGCGTCTCGACGATGAAATCGACCGCGTACTGGTCTTGCAGCTTCATCGTCGGCTCGGGCAATTGCGGCCCGTTGAGACCTGTCTTGCCATGTACTTCCTCGGCGGTGACCAGTTCACGCATCAAGGGCCGGATGGCGCCGGCATAGACCTTGATGTCCGGGCGGCCAGCCAGCTCGCAGATCTTGCGGGCGTTCTTTTCGGTAAGCTTCAGCGGCACGTTGCCGGCAACGGCGGTGATGCCGACGATCTCCAGCTCGGAGCTGCCGAGCGCCAGTAAAATGGCGACGGCGTCATCCTGGCCGGGATCCGTGTCGATGATGATCTTGCGTGATTGGGGCATTTCAATTCCTTGTTTGGCGAAGCCATGGACCTGGATGAATCTGACCGAAACATCCAAATGACGCCGAAGCGGCCGCGAGCTGCCATGTCGAACCGCTCGACCTGGGAAGACGCTCCCGGCCTGCGCGCTTCTCCTTGCATCTGCTCGCCGTTTCAAGCGCCATGCCGATCATTCCTGTGAGTCCACGACCTGGTCTTTTGGGCGGGTCTATTGACGGCTTGAACTTGGTCGCGGGGCGGACCATATCAAGACCACCGGGAAAAATGCCATCTGGGTTTTTCCACTTTATGTCGCTCTTGAGAGGACAGTGTAACATGAGCCGAATGACGCCTTTTTCCAGCCCGCTTCTCCTTGGTTTCGACGCCATGGAAAAGACTCTGGAACGCCTGGCGAAATCCGGTGACAGCTACCCTCCCTACAACATCGAACGCCTCAGCGGCGCTGACGGCAAGACCGAGAGGTTGCGCATCACATTGGCCGTCGCCGGTTTCGCCGAAAGCGATCTCGATGTCACCACGGAGGAAAACCAGTTGGTCGTGCGCGGCCGTCAAAACGACGACACCGAGCGCGAATTTCTTCATCGCGGCATCGCCGCGCGCCAGTTCCAGCGCTGTTTCGTGCTGGCCGACGGCATGCGGGTGATTGCGGCGGAACTGAAGAACGGCCTTTTGTCGATCGATCTCGATCGGCCGGAGTCCGAACGGCTGGTACGGAAAATAAACATATCGGTGAAAGACTGATCTTTACCGATGGCTCTCATGCGGGATGGCCTTGAGCGGCGTCCTCGCGCCAAGGAGGCTTTGAAATGACCAGAACTGAAAATATCACCATGACCAATGGCGAATTCGCTCATCTCGGCGAGGGCTCGGTCGCTTATCTCAGAAAGGTCTCGAGCGACGAATTGCTCGGCCGGTTCCCCAACCTCGGCGAAATCGCGCCCGGCATGGAACTGTGGGCGCTGTTTGCCGCCAATGGCCAGCCGATCCTGCTTTCGGATGCGCGTGACCGTGCACTGGCCGGCGCCATGGAAAACGACCTGACCACGGTCGCCATTCACTAAGAGCAATTCCAGGAAAAGTGTGAAACGGTTTTCCCGGGAAAAGCGCATAGCGCTTTCCCTAGGGAATTGCGTGGCTCTAAGAATAATACCCTATTGAAACGAACAGGGCCGCCCGTGGCGGCCCTTGCGACGGTCTCGTCCTGAAAATTCAGGCCGCGTGCGAGGCCTGGGTGTCCGACAACAGCGCGTGAATTGCCGCGGCGTCGCGCGTGCCCCTGATCTTGGCCACCGTGTCGGCGTCGCGCAGCACCCGCGCGATGCGCGACAAGGCCTTGAGATGATCGGCGCCCGCACCTTCCGGCGCCAGCAGCAGAAACACCAGATCGACCGGCTGATCGTCCAGGGATTCGAAATCGACCGGCGTCTCCAGCCGAGCGAAAACCCCGGCGATACGCTTCACGCCGGCCAGCTTGCCATGCGGAATGGCGATGCCGTTGCCGACGCCGGTCGAGCCCAGCCGCTCACGCTGCAGGATGGTATCGAACACCTCCCGTTCCGGAATGCCGGAAATCGCCGCTGCCCGTTCGGACAGCAGTTGCAGCAGCTGCTTCTTGGAGTTCGCCTTCAACGCCGGCAGTATCGCCGGAACGTTGATAAGATCGCTCAGATCCATTCTTGAAAATCCCTTGTTCGCCTGCCGTCACCAGTCCCCACCCCTCGTGCGGCCGGCTTTTATCCCCGTGCGACCCTTATCGTCACGTCCGTGCGACCCTTGTCGTCACGCTTGTGCGACCTTGGTCGTGGACGGGTCGATCCAGCCGATATTTCCATCGGGCCGGCGATAGACGATGTTGAGCTGGTCGTTTCCGGCGTTGCGGAAGACGAAGACCGGGCTGTCCTTGGTGTCGAGCTCGATGACCGCCGACGCCACCGACATGGTCTTCAGCGTCATGGTCGATTCGGCAACGATGGCAGGTGCGAAATTCTCCGGAATGTCCTCGTCGTCGTCCGCAAGGGGCGCCATCACCGTGTAGGCAATGTCGGTCGGTTCGCCATTTGCGGCACCTGAACTGTGTGACTTCAGCCGCCGCTTGTAGCGCCTCAGGCGGGTCTCCAGACGATCCGCCGCGGCCTCGAAGGCCAATGTCGGATCCTGGGCGTCGCCGGTGGCCTGCAGGGAAGCGCCCGAATCCAGCCGGATCATGCAATCCGCCGAATAGCGCGAGCCCGATTTGATGACCGTGACGTGTCCGGCAAAGCCGCGATCGAAATATTTGCCGATCGCTTCGCCGACACGATCGTTGATGCGTGTGCGGAACGCATCGCCGATATCCATGTGTTTTCCCGATATGCGCAGATTCATCTGAAAACTGACCTTCCTTGCTCAGGCTTCAAATTGGCCTGAGTTTATACTCGTGATCCGTGCGCACAAGCTTTGCGGCGTCACTCGCGCCGATTTTAAATCCAAACTTTCCGGTTGATCACAAGCCGCCTTTTGACCGTCCCGAGGCCAACGTCGTGACGGACCATCCGCATGCAGGCATCTAGCCCGTCTCATGCGGGCGGGCTTCTAGCCACTTCACCGCGGCTTGTCAATGAAGTGCTGGCCTGTGGAAAATCGAACCATGTCAGCGCCCGGCGCTGGCCATCGCCCGTTTCTCGCGCCGGCGCTGCACCGAGGAGGGAATATTCATGCCTTCCCGGTACTTGGCGACCGTACGCCTGGCAATATCGACGCCACTCTCCCGCAACATGTCGACGATCGCATCGTCGGAAAGCACGTCGACGGGTTTTTCCTCATCGATCAATTGCTTGATGCGGTCGCGCACGGCTTCCGAGGAATGCGCATCACCGCCGCCCGACGCCGCGATCGAGGCAGTGAAGAAGTACCGAAGCTCGAACACGCCGCGCGGCGTCAGCATATATTTGTTGGCGGTGACCCGGCTGACCGTCGATTCGTGCATGCCGATGGCATCGGCCACCGTGCGGAGGTTGAGCGGCTTCAGCTGACGCACGCCATGGACGAGGAAGGCATCCTGCTGGCGAACGATTTCCGAGGCCACTTTAAGGATCGTCTTTGCCCGCTGGTCGAGGCTGCGCGTCAGCCAGTTGGCGTTTTGCAGGCATTCGGCCAGGAAATCCTTTTCCGCCTGGTTCTTCGCCTGCGGCGAGACCTGGGCGAAATAGATATGGTCGACCAGCACGCGCGGCAGCGTTTCGGCATTGAGTTCAACCGTCCAGCTGCCGTCATTGGCGGCACGCACCTCGACATCGGCGACGATCGCGTCGCTGGCGCCGCCCGAAAATGCCATGCCCGGCCGGGGATCGAGTGCCCGGATCTCGGCCAGCATGTCGAGCAGATCCTCCTCGTCCACGCCGCAGATCCGTTTCAGCGCGTGGAAATCACGCCGCGCCAAGAGTTCGAGATTGGCGATCAGCGCCTTCATCGCCGGATCGAGCCGGTCCCGCATGGCAAGCTGCAGCGACAGGCATTCGGCAAGGTCGCGGGCAAACAAGCCGGCCGGCTCGAAGGCCTGGCACACCGCCAGCACCTTCCCCACTGCGACGGCGTCGGTACCGAGACGGGCGGCGATCTCGGCCAGGTCGGCGCGCAAATAGCCGGTCTCGTCGAGGCCGTCGGAGAGATCGGCGGCCTTCACCCCCGCCGCCCCGGCCGCCCACGCCCGCCCGGCCCTTTTGCCCCCGGGCTGTCGCCGCCGGCACTCCCCGGCCCCCCAGG